>DASRRN010000456.1:0-25390 GCA_035695685.1 Acidobacteriaceae bacterium
TACGGCCCGACTGAAGGCGTGGGGCCGATACAAAGCGTTTCTGAAACTGGCTCGAAATAGACTAACTCGGACATTAGTTTTGCAGTATCAATAACTATTCTTCGGGGGCAGTTGCCACGCCGGCACCGGCCGCTCGGCCAAGGGCAGATCGCGGCCTTTCACCCGGTCATAAAGGTAACTGTCGCTGGTTGTTCCGAGTGACTCGTTGTACAGGCTCGGTTCGCCAACAACTTCGCGCAACTCCTCCGCAAAACGGTGCACCGCTTGCAGAGACTCCGCGGTTGCCGGCACCTCGAGGCGGCTGGATTTCCAGAACTTCTGGTATCCGCGATCGAGCAGGGTCGCCACTTCTCCCCCGACCATGTAGCCCGGGCGCTCTCTCCATCTCACGGCGCTATGCGGCACCTTTTTTTCCGCGGCTTTTTCCTCAGCAGTGGGCTCCCCCATCCGGATCAGAATCGCGCCGGCGCCATATTTGCGCACCAACATGAGGTTTGCGACTTCGGGCACCGGTTGGACATCAAACCCTAAGGTGCGCAAAGCGCTCAAGACTTCGTCAAAGTTCAGAAAGTGTACTTTTGTTCGCATGGCTTGCGACTGACTGTGGATTGCTTCGGTTTTCGAGTGGCAGCTACATTAGAGAGTGCACCCTTACTTTCGCACATCGACACTGGCGCTGCAACGTGACACGCTGCAAGAGGAATAGATCAGTTGAATCAGGGACTTTCAATGCAAACCGAAGTTCAAACTGAAGTGAGCTCGACGCCGCGCATCCTGGGCAGTAGCATCCTGGAACGGATAGGAAACACGCCGCTCCTGCGCCTCGATCGGTTGATTGCCCATCTCAAGGGAATCACCTTGCTGGGCAAGGCCGAATGGGCGAACCCGGGAGGCTCGGTCAAGGATCGCGCAGCCTCGGCGATTGTGGCTGCGGCCGAGGCCCAGGGCTTACTCGCGGGAAGGCACTTGCTGGATGCGACCAGCGGCAACACGGGCATCGCCTATGCGATGTTGGGGGCGGCCAAGGGTTTTCCGGTTACGCTGTGCATGCCGTCGAATGTTTCTCCCGAGCGTAAGCGGATTCTCTCTGCTTACGGGGCGAATATTGTCTGGACAGACCCGGCGGACGGGTCCGATGGTGCGATTCTAAAGGCGCGGGAGTTGGCGCAGGATAGGGACCGCTACTATTACGCCGATCAGTACGGCAACGAAGCCAACTGGAAGGCGCATTATAAAGGTACGGCGAACGAGATTTGGCAGCAGACAGAGGGAAGGGTTACGCATTTCCTGGCGGGGCTGGGCACCAGCGGGACGTTCATGGGGGTTACCCGCCGTCTGAAGGAGCTGAATCCGAAGATTGAATGTATTGCCATGCAGCCGGATTCACCGTTTCATGGGCTGGAAGGCTTGAAGTATATGGCTACGGCGATTGTGCCCCCTATCTATGATGCCTCCGTGGCAGACCGCCACCTGGAGCAGTCGACTGAGGGCGCTTACGAGATGGCCATACACCTGGGACGGACAGAAGGATTGCTCCTGGGCATTTCGGCCGCCGCGGCGGTCGCGGCAAGTCTTAGGATTGGTGAAGAGGAAGCAGGTGCAGGCAGAAATGCTGTCATCGTCACCATTTTGTGTGACTCGGCCGACAAGTACCTGAGTGAGCGGTTTTGGGAGCAATGATGGCGAGTACGAGTGTGGGCCAGAAGCTGAAGATCAGCGATACGGTCTATGGCCAGTTGCGCAAGCATGGCGAAGAGACCTATCCCCATGAGTGCTGCGGGGTGCTTCTCGGCAAGTCGCTGGATGGCGTCAACGAGGTGGAGGGGGTGGTGCGCGCGGGCAATACGCGGACCGATTCCGCCCATAACCGTTACCACATTGCGCCCCAGGAGCTGGTCAGCATCCAACGACAGGCGCGAGAACGCAGCCTGGACATCGTGGGTTTTTACCACTCGCATCCCGACCATCCGGCGCGCTGGTCGCCGACCGATTTCAATGAAGCTCACTGGCTGGGGTGCTCCTATGTGATCACCAGCGTTGAGACGGGAGTAGCAAAACAGACCAACTCGTTTTTTCTTGCCGGAACCGGGGAAGATGACAAGCGGTTTGAAGACGAGGAGATCCACGTGTGGCCCGAGCGCTGTTGACCGCCGGCCCCGAAATGCCTGCCCCGAAATGCTCGGCCTGGATATGCCCGCCCTGCGCAACCAGATCAGAAAGAGAGAGTTCGACGAATGAAGATTCACATCCCCACTCCGCTTCGTCAGTTCGCCGCCAAGCAGGCCACGGTCACGGTGGACGCCGGAACCGTCGGCCAGGCGCTGGATGAACTAACCCTCACTCATCCGGAGCTGAAGAAGCATCTGTATTCGGAGGAGGGTAAGTTGCGCGCCTTCGTGAACGTTTACCTGAACGACGAAGACATCCGTTACCTGAGCGATAAAGAGAACACGGTGGTCAAGGACAGCGATAGCTTGTCGATTATCCCCTCGATTGCCGGCGGATGCGTTGTTCTGAGCAAATAGGAGATTGAACATGGCAACATTGACGGAAATACCCGCGCCGGCCCAACCAGCGCTCAGCAACGACGAAATTGCACGCTATTCGCGCCACCTGCTTTTGCCCGAAGTAGGGATGGAGGGTCAGCAAAAGCTCAAGGCGGCCAAAGTACTCTGCGTGGGCACCGGCGGCCTCGGCTCACCCCTGGCGTTTTACCTCGCCGCAGCCGGCGTCGGAACCCTGGGGCTGGTCGACTTCGACGTAGTGGACTCGAGCAATCTGCAGCGTCAGATCATCCACAGCACCAATGATGTAGGCCGGTTGAAGCTGGATTCGGCAGAAGAGAAGCTGAAGGCCCTGAACCCCCATATGAAGATCGTGAAGTACAACACTATGTTGTTGAGCAACAACGCCATGGAGATCTTCAAGGACTTCGATATCGTGGCCGATGGCACCGACAATTTTCCTACCCGTTATCTGGTAAACGACGCTTGTGTGCTGAGCGGGAAGCCAAACGTCTACGGTTCGATTTTTCGCTTCGAGGGACAGGCCAGCGTGTTTGCCACCGAGCAGGGACCCTGCTACCGCTGCCTTTATCCTGAGCCGCCGCCGCCGGGTTTGGTTCCGTCCTGCGCGGAAGGGGGAGTCCTGGGGATTCTGCCTGGACTGGTAGGTGTCATCCAGGCCACTGAGGTCATCAAACTGATCCTGGGCAGGGGGGAGCCGCTGATCGGGCGCTTGCTGCTGGTGGACTCATTGGGGATGCGTTTCCGGGAGTTGAAGCTGCGCAAGAATCCGGATTGCCCGGTATGCGGCACCCATCCTACCGTGACTGCGCTCATAGACTATGAACAATTTTGCGGCATTCAGCCGGCGCCGGCACCCGGTGCGGCGCAAATCAACGGCGTCGAGCAGATTGACGTGGCCTCGTTCAAGCAGCAGCGCGACGGGGGCAAGGATTTGTTTCTGCTCGATGTCCGTGAGCCGCATGAATTCAAAATTGCGCAGATCGGCGGTTACCTCATTCCCCTGGGCGATTTACAGAAGCGCGTAGGAGAACTGGATAAGAGCCGCGAAATCGTAGTCCAGTGCAAGAGCGGCGGCCGCAGCCAAAAGGCAGCGGAATTCCTGCAGCAGGCTGGTTTCAAAGTCAAGAACCTGGCGGGCGGTATTCAGGCCTGGAGCGAGCAGATCGACCCCAGAGTGCCCAAGTACTAGTTCGCTGATCGGTCATCCAATCCCGAAGCCGCGATGAATGCGGCTTCGGGATTTCTTTTTGCCCCAGGTCGTGTGCCATCGGTATACTCCGTTGGGTTGTTTCTGCCGCGCTGTTCCGGGAGTTTCATGGATCTCGTCGTTATCCGAATTCTGTTCATCCTCGTTCTAACCGCAGCCTGTTTCTCCCTCCGGCCCTTTGGGCTGCATCCCTGGGCCGCCGCCGCGCTCGGCGCCCTCGCGGCTGCCGCGGTGATCGTTTTTGAACTGCGAGTGCGGGCATTGAGCGTAAAGCGGCTTCTGGGTGCGGTGCTGGGCAGCGTATTGGGGATCGCAGGCGGGGCTCTGTTCGGCACGGTGCTGAGTGGAACCCTGCCCCCGGGGGGAACCCGGGCTTTATTGCAGCTATTCGTTCTCATGCTTATGTCGTATGTGGGTCTGATGGTGGGGGCCAGCAAGGGCGACCTTCTGAACTTTACCGGGGGCCTGGCCGAGCTCTTCGCCGGCGAGCGGACAGCAGGCGGCAAGCGCAACCTCAAAATCCTCGACACCAGCGCCATCATCGATGGCCGTATTGCCGATGTGGTGGAGACTGGCTTTCTCGAAGGAACACTGCTGGTGCCCGAGTTCGTGCTCCGCGAGCTGCAGGTCGTAGCCGATTCCTCCGACGGCTCCCGGCGGCAGCGCGGCCGGCGAGGACTGGATATTCTGCAAAAGATGCAGGCCCATCCGTTGCTCGGCGTCCAGATCATCGAGGATGACTTTCCCCAGCTGCGTGAGGTGGACCTGAAGCTGATTGAATTGGCCAAGAAGATGGGCGTTCCGATCGTAAGCAACGATTTCAATCTGAGCAAAGTGGCCCAACTGCACCACGTTAGGGTGCTGAACCTCAATGACCTGGCAAATTCACTGAAGCCCCTGGTATTGCCCGGGGAAAAAATGAACATCGTGGTTCTGAAAGAGGGCAAGGAGTACAACCAAGGTGTGGGTTACCTGGATGACGGCACCATGGTGGTGGTGGACCACGCCCGTCGCATGATTGGCCGCGCCGTCGAAATTACAGTCACCAGCGTCCTGCAGACTGCGTCGGGCAAGATGATCTTCGGCAAGCTTGAAGACGGCGCCCTTAAACCGGAGCAGGTGCGTACTATTAGTGAGCTTTCCAGTTGAAGGTGTGTCAACCTGCTCCCGATTGGCCGCATCCTTAAAGGAAACGGTCATTTCGATGAATTTCACCCGACGGGCACTCGAAAAGCACAGAAACAGATTTGACAGCGAGATTCCGGCGGGTACAATCTTGCCGAGAAGCACAGGTTGCACACTCATACCCCCGATGGACACCGCCTGCAAACACCCCAAAGTGCGCATCGTAGCGCGTGAAGAGGACGTTGAATACGTCGAATGTCTGGATTGTGGCCAGGTATTTGACTCTAACGAGTTCCGAGATATGGAAATCGAGGAGGAAGTGTTGCGCGAGCCGGAAGAAGACGTCCGCTAGCGCGCATCCACTGAGAGCAGCTTAGACCCTTTTGTTTCTCGAGATATTTTCGGGGCGTAGCCTTGCTGTCCGTCCCCACGGGACTGAACTCCAAGGGCGGTTTTTGTATTGCCGCCTCCAATAACCCGTGTCCATGCCATCGAAGCCCGGCGTCACGCTCCGTAAATATTGGTCTCCAGAAAGCGATTGCGGAATTTGCCGTGCGGGTCGTAATGGGCCATAAGCCCCTGATACTGCGACATTTCCGGATACAGTGGCTTGATCTGTGGGGCTGCCATGGTAAACAGCTTTCCCCAATGGGGCCGGGCCCCAAACGGCGCCAACTTGGCCTCAATCATCGGGAGCACGCTTTTGACCGCCGGCCACTCCGGCTTCCAGGTGAAGTGAATCGCCATGGAGGGCCGCTGGTAGGCAGTGCTCGTCCAAAGGCGATCTGCTTCGATGGTGCGCACTTCCGAGATAAACAGGTGGGGGGTAACGTGATCGCGAAGTTGTTCGACGGCCAGTATTGCTTGGTAACCCTTCTCCCGAGGAATTAGGTACTCCGACTGCAACTCGGCTCCGCTGCTAGGGGTGAAATTGATGCGGAAGTGAGGCAGTCGCTCATACCAAGGCCCGGGGATGCCCATTTGCTCAGTGCAACTCTCCGCCGAGTGTCCGGGCAGAGGATGAAGTTTTCTGGTTGCCAGCTTGGCGCCTAGTAACTCCGGGGCGAATTTGTGTGGACTCCCCGGTTGAACCCGTTGTTTTACCCACACCTGGCTTATGCGGTGATTCTGCCAGTCGGTGAAGAGACTCACGCTGTAGCCGCCGGCAAAGATCTCCTCCAGGTGATGCTCCAGCTGATCCATGGAAAGGTTCTCATAGACCACTTGAGCCACTTGAAAGGTCGGTTGCACGTCGAGCGTCACCTTGGTGACTACGCCGATCGCCCCCAGATTCACCACTGCCCCCTGGAATCGATCGCCGTCCCGTTCCCGGGAGAGAACCCTCGCCTCACCGTCGGCCGTGACCACTTCCAGCCCGGATACGGCCGTGGCCAGGTTTCCGTTTTTGTTCCCCGAGCCGTGGGTGGCGGTGGCGATGGCGCCGGCGACCGAAATCTGCGGTAACGAGGCCAGGTTGTGCAGCGCGTAACCCTGGCTTTCAAGGTAAGGAGCGAGTTGGCTGTAGGTGACTCCCCCGCCCACGGTGACGGTGTGCGATTCGCGATGCAGGTTGATCTGGTTCAGGTGGGCCAGCGAAATCTGATTTTCGGTGCTGTCGGCAATCCCGTTAAAGGAATGGCGAGCACCCAGCGCCCGCAATTTACTGCAGCCCTTCACCACCTGCTGCACTTCCTCCAGCGTCTGGGGCTGGTGCAGGCGGTCGGTACTGTAAGTGTAATTTCCTGACCAATTTGTTCGTCGTGCGCCTGGCTGCTCGCCCGAGCCTAATGGAGACAACATGCTGCCGGCAAGGAAGATACCAGAGGTCTTTAAAAATTCTCTCTTGTCCATAGCGAGGTTCGCGTCGAACTTTCCTCCTGTTAACTGCTTTGGAAAGGATACAGCAGTCTGCAGTCACTTAACCCGCTATGGCAAAGGAGTTATTACAACGGGGTTACGGACTGCTTCACGCGAAGCTCGTCCAGGCCCTTATAGGAATGGGCAAGTAATAAATACCTCCCTTCGATTACAAGGAACACAATCGTTAAATCCCCCATAAGAGTAATAACAATGTGCCAAAACGGAGGGTATTCTCCAGCAGTTGACGCAAACCCGTGCAATACATTACTAGCGGTGCGCCAGCAGGACTACTGCGATGAATTGCTGCTTTCTTTGTCAGGCGTACGTTTCTCACAGATCACGCTTGCGAACTAACCGTACCAATCGGAGCCTTGAAACCCATGACGCAATCCCCCTTCGTTGCATTTAGGCGCTGTATCTCTTCCAGACAGTTATCTCTTGGCCGCCGCATCGTGCCAGTGCTGTTGGGCGCTCTCGCTTTGGGGACTGCCGGGCCGGCCGCGTGGGCGGCGCCCCAAGCAACAAGTACCGCACTGACGGCAGGCCCCGAAGCCCCGACGAGCGGAACGGTCATGGACTTGACGGCCACGGTGACGACCAGCCCGGGTACCGTTAAGGGTGGTTCTGTGACGTTTACGGATACGTTTAACGGCGTCAGCGAAGTGTTGGGCACGGTCCAGGTTCAATCCGCTAATGGAACTGCCGGAACCGCGATTCTTGAGACTGAGGTCGGCGGCATTGGTATCCACCAATTTGTCGCTGTCTATGGTGGTACCTCAGCGCTCGCAACCAGTACATCTGCAACGCAGTCGGTAACCTTTTATGGCCCCTACTCGTCCGCGACAGCACTGGCAGTCAGCGGTGTGGCGGGCAATTACACGCTAACGGGAACCGTATCTGCGTTCGGTCCGAACCTGCCCACCGGCAATGTTACTTTCGTCGATACGAACTCGAATGCGACCCTGGGCACCGCTGCGCTTACTACCACGCCTGCGACTCAGTTCACCCCCTACACGTCCTATCCTCTCGCCAACCTCAATAACGGCAATACCGGGGGTACGAATGGGCCGGCGATTGGTGACTTTAATGGCGATGGACACCTCGACTATGCGGTTCCCGCAAATAGCGGCTCGGTCTTCATTCTGCTGGGGAAGGGGGACGGAACCTTCACCACCGGTACGGCCATTACGACTGCGTCTCCCTTCGAGCCAACATCTGTGGTTGTGGGCGATTTTAACGGGGATGGCAATCAGGATCTGGCTGTTCTCAGCGCCAATGGGATCGGCTCAGTCAATATCTATCTCGGCAATGGTGACGGAACTTTCAAGGCAGCGAAGAACTACGCCGTGGCGACAGCAACCTCGGGGTCGCGACTGCTCGCCGTTGGCGACTTCAACCGGGATGGAATTCAGGATCTGGTTGCGACCAATACTACCCTGAACACTGTTGCTGTTCTCTTGGGCAATGGCGATGGCTCCTTCAAGACCGCGGTTCCTTACCTTCTCAGCAACACCACCGACAACCAGGGCCAGCAGCCTTGGAATGTCGTGGTTGGGGATATCAACCAGGATGGTTTCCTCGACCTCGCCGTGGCCTCCGACGCTGCTGGTTCCGTCAGCATCCTTCAGGGCAACGGCGACGGTACCTTTAAGCCGGTTATCTACGTACCCACCGGAGCCACCCAGGTGGGGTCGGTAGCGTTGGCCGACTTTAACGGGGATGGGTACCCTGACCTGGCAACGACCAGTGCTCCCGACAATAACGTCTATATTCTGCTAAACAATGCCACGTCCACAATCGGCTTCGGCACGGTAAAACCGTACGGTATGGCTGGCGGCCCTTACTACTTGACGATCGGCGACTTTGATCGCGACGGCCACCCAGACATTATCTCCGCCAATGACACCAGCAGCAACAGTGTGGGTGTTCTGTTGAATGCCGGCAAGGGCACTTTTGGCGCTGCAACCTACTATGGAGTGGGTGCAGGCTCCATTTTCGCCAACGTGGGAGATATCAATGGCGATGATCGAGTCGATTTGACCGCAGTCACCAACAACGGCCTGAGCGTGTTGCTCTCTGGCCAGGCGGAGACGGCATTCATCTCCAACGTCGTTGTGACTGGATGCACCCCGCAATCAGTAGTGGCAACTTATGACGGTGACACGAACTATGCAACCAGCACTTCAGCGGCTTCGTCCCTTACCAACAGCGTGCTGGCTACCACCCTGGCTCTCAGCCTCACGCCCCCGAACGGCGCTGCGGGGACGCAGGTCATGCTGCAGGCCACACTCTCTCCGTACGCTCAAGGTGGCACCACAACAAATGGAGAACCGGTCTCTTTTTACAATAACGGGACTTTAATCGGTACAGCACCGCTCTCCAGCGGTGTCGCAGTGCTGAATTACGTACTTCCGAACAGTTCCTACAGCTTCGTGGCGAAGTATGCAGGGGAATGCAGCTATCAAGCGAGCAACAGCGGCACTCCCATAACAGGAACACCTCTACTTGGCTCGACCCTTACCTGGGCGAATCCCGCGCCGATTGCGTACGGTACCAAGCTGGGCCCCACGCAACTGAATGCAACCGATAATGCTGTTGGCGGGGGTACATTCGCCTATACCCCACCTTCGGGTACGGTCCTTCAACCCGGAACACAGACTCTTTCCGTAACTTTCACCCCAACCAATGCGAGCTACGGGCAGGAAACGGCCACTGTCCAGATCGTTGTCCAGCCGGCAACCACGATCACCTGGCCGCAACCCACGCCCATCACTTACGGCACACCGCTGAGCGGCTTTCAGCTGGATGCTACGGCATCGACCGGCGTCGTCTCAGTGCCACTATCCTACAATGTCACCGGAATTTACCCACCTAAATCCACGTACGCGCAGACTGCGTCCTTCGATAACGATGGATACTCATACTCTACGAATACACTCACCGGTACCGTCGTTTGGAACGGCCTAACCTTCACGCTGGGCCCAAATAACGCTCCCGACGCGGTGGCTACCCCAAATGCGGACCCCTCATGTACAGGAGGCGGCTGCGCAAGCGGGCCCGCGAAGGTGATCCCGCTGCCGGCCGGCAACTACACTAACCTGTATATGCTTGGCGCAATGGTCAATAACATCAACGCCAACCAGACCTTTATCGTGACCTATACGGATAATTCGACGCTCACGTTCAACCAGAATATGAGCGATTGGTTTAACGCCGCGGGTTGGCCGGGCGAGGCAGTGGTGAGCTGCAGCGAAGACCGGAACTTCGACGACGGCACGACACAACCAGACTCAGCATGTCTCTACGGCTATCAAATTCCTCTCGATCCGACTAAGACAGTTGCCAGCGTGCAACTACCGGGTACCAGGAATATTGTGATGTTGGCAATGGACCTCACCACGCCATCGATACCCGGAACATTTACCTACACACCGCCCGCAGGTACGATCGAGCCGGTCGGAACGGATACGTTATCAGTCGCCTTCACGCCGACCGACACCGTGCATTACCAGCCTGCCTCGGCCACCGTCTCGTTAGTGGTCGACCCGCCGATTAAGCAACTCACTACGACCATCTCGTGGCCAACTCCGGCGCCCATCGCCTATGGCACGCCTCTGAGCGCAACCCAACTGGACGCCGTCGCCATGGGGCCGGCAAACCCCACGCCCGTCATCCCCACCAATCAGTTGCAGGTGATTTCGACCTCTACTGATGGCACGCCTTACTCCCTGGCAGGGTTTGACAACCTTGGGAATACATACTCCTACAACCTGCTTAACAACGGTCAGGTCAATTACTCAGGCTCGACCTTCACCCTCGGCCAACCGAACATTCCGGACGCTCTCACGAACGGAGCTGTCTACAGCCTCACATCCCCGGGCAACTATTCGGGTGTCTTCCTGATTGGCGCTGCCATTTCAGCCCAAGCCAAGGTGCCCTTCACGCTTACCTATTCCGATGGCACAACCGCGAACGCGACTGTGAATATGAGTGCATGGACTGCATCCGCAGGGAATGCGGGCGAAACTGTGCTTGCGACCATGACTTATGCAAATAACCAGGCCGGCAACAAGGTGTCAGGGAAATATTATCTCTACGGATATCAGCTTACGGCTAATTCCAACAAAACCCTGGTGAGCGTGACCCTTCCGAATACGCGGAATGTGGTGATCATGGCGCTCGGCTTCGGTAATGCCAACACCAACGTTGTCGTACCCGGCACCTACGCCTATACTCCCGATGCTCCTACGATAGAGCCGGTAGGCACCGATACGCTTTCGGTAACCTTCACTCCATCCAACCCAAACGGTTACACGTCTGCGACCGGTACCACCCAGCTGGTCGTGACCAAGGCGACGCCAGTGATTACCTGGCCGACACCGGCGCCAATCAATGTTAATCAGCAGCTCGGGAACCAGCAGCTCGATGCCACCGCCGCAACGCCTCAGGGTGCCAATCTCCTTGGGACGTTTGTTTACAATCCGGCAGCGGGTTTTTCCTTCAACACCCCCGGCATCTATCCCTTGAACGTGACATTTACGCCCAATGATACGACCCACTACACAAAAGCAACGGCGACGGTAAATATCGTGGTAGGGAATCCTGGCAATGGTGTCACCAGCACCAGCGGAGCCATACCCACCGCTGATGCCAACTGCTGCTTCTTCAGCCAGCCAACTCCGTACACCGTGACGGTGACTGGAAGTCTACGTTTCTTCATACCGACCGGAACCGTTACGGTGACCTTTAACGGTCAAACGCTCGGAAGCGGCCAGCTCAAAACGGGACCCTCTTCGTCCTCCGTGAACTTGCTGCTGAACAGCGTCCCGTTGTCACCCGGCAACAACAACGTGACGCTGAACTATAGCGGAGACTCCATTTACCCGGCCACAAGTACCCCGGCCGTACTCGTCTTACGCAATCCCGCGATCACCGTAAATCCTGCGGTGCCGGGCCAGACTGTCACCACCAGTATTCCCTACAGATTTGTCAACCCTGGGACCCTTACCTTCACAGACAACCCGCACGCCGCGGCCAGTACGGAGTTCACCACCAATACAAGTGGCGGGCAGACTTGCAAAAACAATCACACGTACACCGCCGGCCAGGAATGCAATTTCGTCGTAGCCTTCGATCCGCTCGCGCCAGGGATCCGAAAGGGAGTCATTCAAGTAAACTTTGCTCCCAATAACGGAGCTGCGGCCGACCCTACCCTTTACCTGTTTCTCTCCGGCATGGGAAATGCGGCTCAGATGACGCTGGGGGATGGCACGCAAACCACGGTGAGCGCAGCTCTGAGTCAGCCTCAGGGCGTGGCCTTCAACCCTGCCTCCTACAGCACACTGTTTGTGGCCAACAGTTTTGCGGGACAGATAGTGACGGTGCCCTCGTCCGGCGGAACAGCGCCTACCCCGTGGAACACCACCAACACCGGTAACCTGGTCTATCCTGCCGACCTGGCATTTGACGCTTTCGGCGATCTCATCGTGACCGATCCCGAGGCGTTTAAGGTGTTCAGCTTCAGCCCGCCCCCGCCGTCATTCACTGAGCAGACGGTAAGCACCGCACCCATCACGGTGGGACTTCCCACCGCGACCAAAGTTGACCTTGCCGGCAACTTGTACATTGCCGACGGAAGCAACACCCCGCAAATCGTCATGGTTCCCGGGGAAACCTCCGACACGTCGTACACACCTAGCGTGCTCAATCTGGGTAGCTACAGCGTAAGCTTCCCGCAAGCACTCGCGGTCGATAACGCCGGCGCCAATCTTTATATCGCCGACGGAGACACCAATCAGGTGCTGCAGGTTGGTCTCAATGGCACCGGCACTTCCCAGGTAAACATTGGACCCTGCGCTCCCACTGTCATCCCCTGCGCGTTCAATGCTCCGACCGGTTTCGCGTTTGACCCCAATGGAGACATGTATGTCACGGACGGTACCCCACGGCTCCTCCTGATACCCGCTAGCCATCCCACGGGCCAAACCATCCTGATGCCGATGACCGGGCTGGTCAACCCCTCGGCTATCACCCTCGATGGAGCGGGCAACGTCTACGTCTCTGACTTCACCGGATTCGTCACCCAACTGGCGGCGAACGCCGGAACAATGACGATCACCGGCGTCGGCGGCACACAAACCACCACGCTTATGAATACGGGTAACCTGGGTCTGACTTTTAAGTCACTGTCCATTACCACCGGAGGCGCCAACTTTACCGAAGGCGATACCTGCAAAGGCAATACCATTGCACCAGGCGGGTCTTGCACCATAACCGTCACCTCGAAATCCGCCGGGTCGCCGTCTGCCACGCTCACTATCGTGAGCAACAACGCGGTCCCCACTAACGCTACGATCGCAATCAACCCATAATCCTATCGCCGTTTTTCACTCAGCAATAAGAGCCGTGCTCGATAGGAGCACGGCTCTTATTTTTTAGTCAGTGAAATCTACGATTTTAGTAACTGGCGGACAGCTGAAATTTGTTTTCGGCCATGCCGGTCACATTGGTCTCCAGCGCAAACAGGCAACCTCCGAAGCGCTCCCAATGGCCGGCCGCGGGCGAAGCCGAGGTAACGTAAAGCACGTTGCCGTTCGGCCCCCCGAAGGTACAGTTGGTCGGCCGGCTCACCGGCATTTCAATCACGCGATCGATCTTTCCACTGGGAGCAACGCGCACGATGCAGCTTCCTCCGTAACGGCAATTCCACAGGAAGCCTTCTGTATCCATGGCGGAGCCGTCGGGCGAGCCGCGCTCGAAATCCTGAAAGAAAGGCTGTTCCCCGCGAATGGTTTTGCCGGCTGCGTCATAGTCGTAAGACCAGATGCAATTCTGCAAGCTATCGCCAAAATAGAACCTGGAACGATCCGGGCTCCAGAGCAGCGTGTTGGAAATGCCCAGGCCGCGGCGCCATTCCGATGCCTTGCCTGACCCCTCGATCCGGTAAAGCACTCCGTCCCTGCCACCGTCCTCACCAGGGGCGCCATCTTCCTTTACATTGTTGCGCATCGACCCGACCCAGAGCACGCCGCCCGGATCCACGCCGGCATCGTTGCAGCGAACAAACGGCCAGCCGGGAAGAGCAAAGAATGGCGCATGGGGTTCATGACTGCCCGGCCTCCAGAGTACGATTCCGGAGCCCAGGGCCAAAGCCAGGGTATCCGTGCGGCTGGTTTCCATCACGCAGGTTACGGGCTCAGAAAAGAACCAGGTCTTGTGGGCTCCGTCCTGAAGCGAATAGCGGTGAACGAGAAACCGGTTGATGTCGGTCCAGTAGATGGATTGGCTATCCCGCTCCCACAGCACTCCTTCGCCGCAAAAATCTCCAGTTGCAGCGACACATATCGGCTCTTCAATTTTCAGATTGTGCAGCGTAGTTCTCCCTGGCTTCCGGCCTGAACAATAGTAGGGATTTAGGAATCACTTTGCAAAATGGACACGATCGCTGCGCTGGCCGGGGGCATGGGAACGATCAGTTGTCCTTTGTGCACGAGTAGAATTTCCGGACTGATTACAGCGGGGGCCGCTAGCGTGGCGGCTGCAAAGGCAAGCCTCTTCATGAACTGGCGACGATTCATGCCACCTCGCAAAGGCCCCTCGACCTGCGTTTCGGGTCTAGAGACATTGATTTTTTAGAGGCGGCTACAACTACCGGGGTCTACCCTGCAACCTGGGTAACTGCCAGAATTGGGCCATGGCAAGCAACCCGGCCGGTCCCCAAACACAGGAGCACAATTCACTGCAACGCATGCTGGGCCGGGGCAGGTTCATTTCTCTGCTGAGCCTCTTCGCCTTGCTGGTTATTTGCATCGCATTTTCCTGGACCACGCGGGATGCGATGGCCCATCTGCCTTTCCTCAAAGGCCAACCAGCGCAGCGTGGGCGGGTAGCTTCCGCCCAGACGACCGTCGTTGACTTGCACCCATGGCAGATTGCGCAAGCACTCACGCCACTCGCCGTAAGCAAAGAAGAAGAGGAGTACGCGCACGAGGCCGAACGCCTGGCCGACCACGAGGTGAATCAGGCGTTTGCGACAGCCTTGCGTCAGGCCAGTACCGAGCGGCTGACACCCACCGGGGAAGCGCTCGAGCTTTCCCAAAAGGTCGCGGAACTCGAGCAGACGGCGAAGGAGGATCAGGCTCGGGTAAAGAGTCTGACGGCTACCGCCGATGCCGCCGGTAATGACGATCTGAAAGTCGCCCAGGCGCAGCTTGACCTCGACCAGGATGAGTTGAGCGATGCGCAGCACGATTTGGCCCGGGCATCCGGCGACCTGCGCACCAAGATTCAGCAGGAGCTCGCGGCGCACGAGGCGGCCATGAGCAAGTCCAATGCTCAGCCGGGAAGCAATGGCCAATTGGCTGTTCTTTCTTCCCGGCAATATGGCACGTTGGCCGGCCGGCTGGAGGCGTGGAACAGCCAACGCAGCCGCTATCAATTAATCCAGCAGGCCTTACAGCAAGCGAAAGCGGACGCTGCAAGTTTGACCGCGCAGCACAATAAGTTGGAAGCACTGGCCGACGCCAGCTCTGATGAGGCAGCTGTCAACACATCGAAACCCGATGCAACCAAGCTCGCCAGCCTGCAGCAGAGAAGGGAGCAGCGCCAGCTTCTCAGCATCTACGATGACCGCATTCAGACCCAACAGCAGCTCGCGGGGGTTTACAGCAAGTGGGCAAACCAGGTGATGCTGCAGCATCGCATCGTCACCCACCTGGGTTTGCGGTCGCTGGCTACGGTTGCATCGATTCTTATTTGCGTCATCCTTTTGGAATCGATGGGAACGGCTTTACTGGAGCGGTACGCGTTGCATGGTGCCACGGTTGATCGTCGGCGCATGCAGACACTGCATACCATCCTACGGCTCGGCGTGCAGCTGGTTGGCGTGCTGTGCGTGTTGCTGGTGGTGTTTGGTGTGCCTAGCCAAATATCGACCATCCTCGGTCTGGCGACAGCTGGGCTTACGGTGGCTCTACAAAGCTTCATTGTGGCGTTCTTCGGCTGGTTCATTCTTATGGGTAAAAACGGCGTGCGGGTTGGTGACTGGGTAGAAATCAACGGGGTGGCCGGCGAAGTGATTGAGATTAATCTTTTCCGCACCACCATCCTCGAGAACAGTGCCTGGGCCGACAAGGGACATCCGACCGGCCGGCGCGCAACCTTCATCAACAACTTTGCCGTGACCGGGCAGTTTTTCAATTTCTCTACGGTGGGCCAATGGATGTGGGACGAGATGTCCTTAAGCCTTCCGGCATCACCGGAAACTTACGCGAAGGCGGCGCTTCTTCACCAGGTGATCCTGGAGGAGACGCAGCAGGATGCTCAGCTTGCTGAACAGGAGTGGAAGCGCGTCCCGCGGCAGAGTGGTTTGAGCCACGCCAGCGCGAGCGCATCCGTGAACCTGCGTCCCTCCGGCGCCGGGGTCGACCTTTTGATTCGCTACGTCACCCGGGCGTCTGACCGCCTCAAGGTGCGTAACCGATTGTACGAACGCGTGATCGACGTGCTCCATAAGCCCCACGTGGTGATCTCGACGTCCCAGCCATCAAAGCTGACGGCTGCGGTGTTGGCGGCCAGCGATTACTCTGACCATGATCCCAGAGATAAACGCGCCAGCATGTACACCTGAGTTTGAAAGGTGATTCAGCTGTTCCACTCGCCCCGCTCTTTGCCAGTAGAATTACGCTGTTCAATGTTGCTGAATTTGCAGTCACTGTGATCGTACCGGCAGAAAAGCGGATGTGTCGCCCTCATGGGTGAAGATACTGTAACCCAGGTCTCTTAGATATTTCCAGGCAGCCTGCCGATCTCCAGGCTTGAGGTGTTTATGCTCGTAATTGATCAAGCCGGGCAGATTTGCTTCGATATGGGCGAGCTTCAACACCTCATAATCAAAGCCTTCGGTGTCTATTTGTAAAAAGTCGTACTTCAAGATTTTATGTTTATCCAGCAACGAACGAAGTGTTGCGGTCTTTACCGCCTGCGCTTCGATGCAGTCTTTGAAATCCAGGTTGAGACGATGGAAAGCGGTCTTAGTTGCAACACTCGCCTGCCTGGTCAAATGGTATTTCAGCAGCCGGTATGTGTGCTCTGGATCGAAAGATGCCACCTGGTTTAGATATTGAAGGAACTCAAGATCTTTTTTTATGGTGTAAAGAAGTCTTTCCCCCTCTTCCGTTGAAATGGCTACATTTTCGAATACCAGATTGTGACAATCCTGATAATTGCTTTTCAACGTCTGGAACGCTGCGGGTTGCGGTTCGACCACCAGCCCACTGAGTTCCCATTTGGAGGCGAAGTGGTAGATGGGGTCGTCCGACGAGCCATCGAACGCACCCACTTGTACAAAGACAAAAGTCGACAAATCCCTTGTGGCAAGGTAAAGCTCAAGAAAGTCATGGAAAGTAAGCCCGGAAAGCTCCATTCCAGGTGTGGCCCCCGCGGGCTTTCGGCTTATTTCAAAACCAAAGCGGTCGAACGTCGCCACTACCAAGGACTTCGCTCGGTTCACCGTGCCCCTCCGCAACCAAGACTGCCGAAAGCAAATGCCATTGGGACAGTCCGGCTAGGAAGCATGGGCCTCGTTGCAGGAGAACTTGTTTTGAGGGTAGCCTCATACAGGTTGATGTTGACCCACTTCTCGAGAAATCCCCGCATGTTATCCTTCATAGCGCTTATGAACTTATATTCCCTTGCATCGGGGTCACAGAACATTTCTCCAAATTCACGCGTGCAGACAAAACTGATTCATAAATGCTCACCATCTGCGCGTAATTCACTTCTCCGGCGTATTTGCTTTCATATTCCAGCCGGGCGTTCTCCCGCATGCGCGCGGCCTCCTCAGTGTGGGCGAGGAACCAGCGGACTTTGTCCACCAGGTCGCCGGCCTGACCCGGCGCAAAGTGCAACCCCGTGCGTTGATGAATCACAATAGAAGACATGCTCCCAAGATCACTGGCCAGCACCGGCAGGCCCACGGCGTAGGCCTCCACCAGGACCATGGGAAAGCCTTCATACCACGTCGAAGGCACGATCAAGATCGACGCGTCCTTCATACGCTGCAGGATCTCTGCTCGCGGCAGCCATTTCAACCAGGTCACGCTCTCCAGTTTGTTACTGGCCTTCTCCACCTCTGCCGCCAGCCGCCCGACGCCGGCAATTTGCAAAGGAAGATCTTGCCCTAGATGACGCCAGGCCTCAAGCAGCGTGCCGATTCCCTTCTCCGGCGTCAGCCGCCCGACAAAAAAGGCATAGTTGCCTTTGCCCTCACCCGGACCAGGATCGGTTTGCAAATAATTCGGCTTGACGAATATTTTCTCCGCCGGCAAGCCACCCTCAATAAACTTGCCGCGAGCGAATTCGGTAAGCGCAATGTATGCCGATACGGCCTCGCTCCAAGTCTGCTTATAGTGGTGTGTGGCAATCATTGCCGCGCCGGCGGCCGTCGCCAGCCGGCTTCTGCGATAGCAGCCGTGCGCCACCCCCGGCCACGGAATCGCCTTGCCCACGCAGTCCTCACACACATGCCCATCGCGAAACAGGGTCGCCGCGGGACAAAGTAAGCGGTAGTTGTGCAGGGTCTGCACAACCGGAATGGCTGCTTCCCTCGCTGCGTAGTATACGGCCGGGGAGATCACCGGGAAGGTGTTGTGTACGTGCACGATATCCGGCTTCTCCCGCCGCATCAAAACGCGCAGCTCCTGCTGGATCGACCTGTTCCAAATGGTGTTGCCCAGCAGAACCAGCGGGTTGACGCCCTTCACCTGTTCGTTGCTGACCTGGTACAGCACAACCTCGTGTCCATGGGAGCGCAGCATGTCTGCCTCCTCGGCAAAGACATGGTCCTCGCCCCCAGGCAACTGGTAGGAATTATGCACCGAGAGAATTTTCATCGTGAGCCGGGATCCGCATTTTCACCATCCTAAACGCGAACAACATACACCCAACTACACCCGTCCCATTCTGCTCGTGCCCTCTCTATCCTTAAGCGCTCTGATGGCTCAAGAAGAGGCGAGTCCTGCCCCTTCGGATAAAGGAAAGCCGGCAATCGCATTAGTTTGCAGCGATCTCTCAAACATCTCTCTCTCCCCCTGATTTCGACCGATCTGGTTGGCCGGCGCGCCCTTGTACAGACCTGAGGCTTGTGCCTGGAGCTACCCACCGGCCTCGTTAACAACTCCGCGATGTCCCGCTCCAGACTGTCGTTGACAGGAAATGCTATTATCGTGGCGCGAGTTGTTGCCTGGCGTCAACGGTGAGCCGGTTGAACCATGGCAAGCGCCTTCTTGAGTGCTACCTCCAATGACAGCGGTCTACCACCTGCTTGACGAAGCGGAGGTCTTTTCCGAAAGAGACGGGGGTGCAATATCTAGATGGGCCGCCAACGTCCTTCGAAATGGAACTGAAGTCGTTGTTTGTGCAGCCTTTGATTCGTCTTGGGGTTTTCCTCCAAAGCGGATCTACCAACTGCCGCATTGGAGCCTCACCGACCCAATACATCCTGTTCTCTATAGGATGCCGTGGGTTTGCCAGCAAAAGGCCTATCGATATGTTTTCCGTCCTCTACTGTCGAAGCTCAAGAGGGGAGATCTGCTCTACGTTCATAATCGCCCAGAATCCGCGGCCGTCCTTGCGACTATTGCGCAGCAACACGGCATCCAAATCGTCCTGCATATGCAGAATTCGCATCTCGTTCGGGCGAAGAAAGGTCAGCTTGAGGCGCTCCGTACAACTCCGATCGTTTTCAACTGTGAGTTCCTAAGAGAAGAAGTAAACAACGCATTCCCGAATCATTTCCAGAGTACGCACGTCGTCTATAACGGGGCTGACGGCCAAAAATTTTATCCCTTGAAACGGATCCCCAACTCTGTTCCCGTAGTGATCTACACGGGACGCCTCGTGCCATACAAGGGTGTACACGTCTTGCTGGAGGCAATGCGAATACTGGAACGAAACAAGATAGATACGAAATGCAAGATTGTGGGCGCATCAGGCTTTGGAAAGAGTAAGCCTACGAGGTACGTTCGCGAGCTTCAGCGGCGGAGACCGAACAACACCGAATTTGTCGGCTACGCGGCTGGCGATGAGCTCGCCCATTTGTTGCGAGGGGCTGATATTTTCTGTTGTCCTTCAACCTGGAACGAGCTGTTTTCGCTGGCCGCATTGGAGGCTATGGCAACAGGACTTCCAGTCGTAGCCTCGAATGTCGGAGGCCTTCGCGAGATGTTCGCCCATGGCGGTGGTGTTCTGGTCCCTCCAAACGCCCCGGAGCGGCTGGCAGCGGCGTTAGAGCGGCTGTTGACAGATCCGCCTTACCGCGAGGAATTGGGTGCCCAGGCTCTTGTCTCCTTTAAGGATCATTTCACTTGGGCCCACGCGAGAGACCAGTACGATCGGGTCGTCCGAAGTCTTCTTTTGTGAATCTGCTACCCAGCCTTTGCGTTGGGAAGCCTGGTGTCAGCGAGGCAGACTGGGCACCAGGATGGTGCTCTTCGGTGATTCACGCAACCGACCGGTATAGCGCCGGGTTATCCTCAGAGTCCCCCGCGCGCTTCCTTGTCGGCGTCAGGCTGGTTGTACTCTTGTCGACTTTTCGGGCATAATCTCATGCAAATGGAAGGGTCCGTCAGGATCGTCCGAAATTCTTGTACTTCGGACTGATACGATTCGTCCAGCGAAGACGGTGTGTCACGATGGATTTATGCAGCAGGCAACTGTCACTCGGTGGTATCCGAATAGACGCGCTTGAACAACGCGATCTCATTCAGCTTGTGGAGCGCGCAAAACAAACCAAGGACAAACTTCTCATCCTGAACCACAATTTGCATAGCTTATACCTTCACGAGGCAAATGCGGCATTCCGGGCTCTCTATAAACAAGCTTCTTATGTATATATCGACGGGCTTCCCGTCGTCTGGCTTGGCCAGATGGCGGGCCTACCGCTGACCACGTCGCATCGGATGACTTTTATCGACTGCTTTGACAGTATTCTTGAGGATGCCGCCGAACGGGACTGGCGCATCTTCTACCTCGGCTCGACCGAGGCGGTGCTCGCAAAAGCCCTAAAAATATTACGAGAACGGCATAAGAAACTCATCATCAGTGGTCGCGATGGATTTCTGCCAAACTGCCCAGCGGAAGTGGATGCCGTGATCGCAGAAATTAATAGATTCGGAGCGGACATACTTTTCGTGGGAATGGGAATGCCCCTCCAGGAAATGTGGCTTATCGAACACCGGGCAAAATTGTGCGCCTCCGCAATCCTGACGAGCGGCGGGACATTGGATTACATAGCTGGGTGCGCTCATCGGCCCCCTGCGTGGGCTGGCAAGCTGGGATTGTACGGTCTGTTCCGTCTATTCTTTGACCCGAAACGTCTATGGCGCCGTTATCTCATCGAACCTATTATTGTGGCAAAAGGCTTATCACCCCGGCTATTCCGACAAAGACTAAATATCCATGTCGACCCTCAAAAAACGTACGTACGGCAATTGCCGGTACGTTCCATCTTGAGCGTTGTCTCGCGTCTGAGGCGTGCGTGGATGCGGCCACCGGGCACTTCCGTCGAAACTGCCCCGGATATTGTATAAGCATTCCGGCGATTTCCGGCTGGTGTGTTTAGTCCGTTTCCCTTGGACTCAGACTCTAACAGGGGTTTTAACGAGCTGGATTTTCAGCTATCTCATCGAGGTTTCGGTGACTGGATCGACACTGATGCCCACTCAGTTCCCGGGCTTTGCCCTGATAGTGCGGTGTCAGGTAGCCTCGGAGAGTCGGCCGCCCGGCTGCGGGATCGTTGTCGCTTGAAGATACTCCTGGTGGGCCATGCTATTAGTCCGCGCAGAGGATCAGAGCATGGCAATACCTGGAACTGGGCGCGTGTGCTGGCGCTCAGCCATGATGTGTGGGTGATTGCTCATCCTGAATTTCGGGAGGAAGTCGAGGATGAATTACGTCGAAAGCCGCAGCCCTCAATGCACCTCTCGTGGGTCGATCTTCCTCGCAGACTTGATTTGTGGCAACTCTCGGCCGGCCGCACCGGCTTCCCGCTGCATTACCTGGTATGGCAAGAGATGGTCTTCCGGCGCGCCCGCGCAATGCACGCGAATATCAGCTTCGACTACGTACAGCACGTAAGCATTGCCACGATCAGCGCGCCACCTAAACTGTGGCGGCTCGGTATTCCATTCATCTGGGGACCGATAGGTGGTGGTCAAACGTCGCCAAGTTCGTTTCTGAAATATTTCCGGCGTGAAAGAATCAGCGAACTGGCACGGACAGCACGGGTTCGAATGCTGCACCTTTCCCCCGCTCTCCGGCTGGCCGCCCAGAACAGCGCCCTGATTATGGCCACCAATTGCGAGACTATGGAGCTGCTCAGGCGCGCGGGGGCTGCAAATTTACAGCCCTTTTTGGACTGCGGTCTTCCATCCGAGTACGTTTCCGCAAGGCCGATCGTCCGCCCCGCCACGACGGGTATTACATTGATTTGGGTAGCCCGTTTTCTGGCTCGCAAGGGCTTTCCGCTCGCGCTTGAGGCGCTCGCCCAGACGGATCAAACGATTCGCCTTATAGTGGTAGGCGACGGCGGAAAACGCGAGGAGTATCAAAAATTGGGTGCGTCCCTTGGGGTAGGGGATAGGGTGCGGTTTCTGGGCAGTTTGTCCTGGGACCGGCTGAGTGATGCGTTCGACGATGCCGACGGATTCCTGTTCACCAGCATCCGCGATTCTGCCGGGTGCGCAGTTCTCCAGGCCATGGCTCACGCCCTCCCGGTGATCGCGCTCAATCACCAGGGCGTCGCTGCTCACTTTCCTGACAACGCGACGATTAAAGTGCCCGTGACTAGCCCTGGCGAAGTTATCGCCAACATAGCTGCGGCCATGCGCCAGTTGAATGAGTCACCCGAGCTCAGGCAACGACTGGGCGAAGCTGCCTGGAGATTCGCAAGCACACAAGTGTGGGAGAATCGTATCCCCCTGGCATGGTCGATGATCAACAGGATAGCTTTCCGAAACGACAAAGGAGTGATGGGTCGTGGATCTTCCGGATCTTGAAATCCCGCCGTTCCAGCCGCCACACTCTTCCTCGCAGGTGCATCCAAGACTATGATCGTCAAGATCGTGAAATGGAGAAAACAGTATGGCAAGTAATCGTGGCGTAATATACGAGGGTCCGGGTAAGGTGGAAATACATACCATCGACTATCCCGTATTCAAGGATCCCCAAGGCAAGCCCATTGAACACGGCGTCATTCTGAAAGTTGTGTCCACAAACATTTGCGGGTCGGATCAACACATGGTCCGCGGCCGCACGACTGCGCCAAAGGGAATTGTTCTTGGGCACGAGATCCTGGGCGAAGTCATTGAGAAGGGCAAGGATGTGCTCTTCGTCGACATCGGCGACCTGGTATCCGTTCCGTTCAATGTCGCGTGCGGACGATGCCGCGCTTGCCGCGAACGCAACACGGGCGTTTGTCTTAATGTGAATAAGCAACAACCTGGCGGCGCTTATGGTTACGTCGACATGGGCGGCTGGATAGGTGGCCAGGCTGATTACGTCCTGGTCCCATTCGCCGATTTTAACTTGCTCAAGTTTCCAGACAAGGATCAGGCCATGGAGAAGATCCGTGACCTTACCATGCTTTCAGACATTCTGCCCACGGGATTCCATGGCGCGAAGACAGCCGGCGTTGGCGTCGGATCGACAGTGTATGTAGCAGGTGCGGGCCCGGTAGGCATGGCTGCTGCTGCCTCTTCCTACATCCTAGGTGCAGCTGTCGTGATCGTCGGCGATCGAAACAAAAAGCGTCTGGCCCATGCAAAGAAGATGGGCTACGAGACCATCGACATCTCGCAAAGCGAAAGCCTTGCAGATCAGATTGCGGCGATTGTCGGTGAGCCAGTGGTGGATGCAGCCATCGATGCGGTCGGCTTCGAGGCCAGCGGGCACGGATCGAAAGACGAACCCGCCCCGGCGAGTGTTTTGAACTCACTGATGGAGGTGGTGTTTGTGGCGGGCGGCGTCGGGATTCCCGGATTGTATGTCGTCCACGATCCGGGTGCGCCAAATGACGACTCCAAGCATGGCATCCTGAAGGTACGCTTCGGAAAGGGCTGGTCTAAGTCCCTTCACTTCCATACCGGGCAGGCCCCGGTGCTGCAATATAACCGGCAGTTGATGCAAGCGATTCTTCATGATCGTCTGCCCATTGCAAAGATCGTGAATGCAACTGTGATCTCGCTCGACGACGCTCCGAAGGGCTATCAGGACTTCGACCAGGGCGCGGCTAAAAAATTTGTGATTGATCCCCATGGCATAGTTGGCAAGAAAGCAGCCTGAAAATACGATCCATTCTTTAGGCAGGGAGCCGTTTGCGCTCCCTGCAGTTTTGCTACCACCTGACTCGCAATGTGCACTCGGATTCGCTTGTCTTGCCTTCGTGACTGCTGTCGCAACAAACTTCCGTCCGCTTACGAGCAATCATGCTGCGACCCAAATGCATAGCCTTATTTGCCCTTGGAACCACTCTGCTTCTCGGCAGTGTGGCCGGCACTACTTCCTCTGAAGCGCAAGAAGTGGTTTCAATCAATGCTCGCGGGCAGTCCACGCCCTTTCCCCACTTCTGGGAAGAGATGTTTGGCTCCGGGCGCGCGATTTTGACGTTGCGTGATAGCTATCGCGACGACCTGCGTGCGGTAAAGCAGATAACAGATTTCCAATATGTGCGCTTTCACGCCATCCTGCAGGACGAGGTCGGAGTCTACAACGAAGACCAGCACGGCAACCCGGTCTACAATTTCTCTTATGTCGATCAGATCTACGATGGTCTGCTGAAGCAGGGCATCCGCCCCGTGGTGGAGATCAGCTTCATGCCGAAGAAGCTGGCCTTCAATCCAGACGCGCTCCACCCTTTCTGGTACAAGCCGAATGTGTCGCCGCCCAAGAGTCTCGAGGCCTGGGACGCGTTGATGACCCACTTCGCGCAACACCTGGTCGAACGCTATGGCATCGACGAAGTTTCGCAATGGTATTTCGAAGTCTGGAATGAGCCGAATATTGACTTCTGGGGTGGCATCCCACGAAAGGGATCCTATTTCGAACTTTATGCGCACACAGCGCGCGCTCTGAAAGCAGTGAGCCCACGTTTGCGGGTGGGCGGCCCGGCCACTGCAGCCGCCTCGTGGGTCGGTGATTTTCTCAAGTACGATGAGGCCAACCATGTCCCCATCGATTTCGTGTCTTCGCACGGCTATGCGGATGACACCGTACAGAATCTCTTTCACACCAGTGAAGACATTCCCATGGACGACCGTGTTTGCCGGGCCATCGCCAAAGTGCGAGGACAGATCAAGGCCTCTTCCATGCCAAACCTGCCCTTGCTCTGGACCGAATGGAACGTGCAGGGCATGGATGAATCACGGGATACGACCTTTGTCGGACCTGCCCTGGCCAACACGGTGCGGCAATGCGATGGCACTGTCACCATGATGTCGTTCTGGACCTTTTCTGATGTCTTTGAAGAAGGCGGCCCCATAGCAAAGCCATTCGAAGGTGAATTTGGCTTGCGCGCCAAGGGCGGAATCAACAAGCCAAGCTATTACGGCTTTGAGCTGCTGCATCAGCTCGGCGATCGGCGCCTGGCCAATCCGTCAAAGAATGTGATCGTCAC
>DASRRN010000457.1:0-3752 GCA_035695685.1 Acidobacteriaceae bacterium
CACCATGGATGCCATGGTCAACAAGTCGATGACGGCGGAGCGCTTCCGCGCTGCGTTAATCTCCTCCTTCGCCGCAGTCGGGTTGCTCCTGGCCATGCTGGGTGTTTACGGAACCCTGGCTTATTCCGTGGCCCAACGCACCTTCGAGATTGGGATACGCATGGCGTTTGGCGCAGAAAAAGCCACCATCCTGGGCACGATTCTTCAGCATGCCGCTAAGTTGGCCTGCTGCGGAATCGTCTTTGGGCTGGTGCTAAGCTTAGCCGCCGCACGCCTGGTGACAAGCATGCTGGTAGGAGTCCGTCCCGTCGACCCAGTAAGCCTGATCATGGCCTCCGCACTGCTGCTCACGACCGCAATTGCCGCAGCGTTCGCTCCGGGATATAAGGCAACGCGCGTCGAACCCATGACAGCGTTACGCGCTGAGTAGACCCATCCCCATCTAGGTCAAGCCCAGCTGCTGAAGCGCAAGGCGCGCGCCCTTTAGATTGGCCAGCTTCATCTCCGAATACTTGCGAGACAGAATCACGCCGTCGGCGCCGCCGTGGAACGCCGCGAGCACTGCATCCCTGGTCCCTTCCGGTGTGCACTTGCTATGGTTGGCAGCCGTCGGAATATCGATGTCAATGCCCGGCCACAGCTGGGTCTTGGTGCCCGCGAGGCCGGCGCGCGCCCGTTTTGTCTCGCGGTAAACATAGTCGGCCGATAGTCCTGTAAACGGGATCTCAGCCAGGCTCTTTTCCTTGTAATCCAGCACCCGGTAATGAAAATCCAGCAACTCCTGCTGCGGCACATCACCATAAAGGGTTTCGTGAACACTCTCAATGTACTCCGCCATCCGTTCGCCACCGCAATTGTGATACATCACAATCTTCAGAAAGTCGGAAACCGGCGCAATCGCCGCCAGATCCTGCTCCGCGCGATAGATCGGGCTGAAGGAGTTGGTGTGCCAGATATGCCATCCAACCCCCAGCGAGGGTTTGGCCTCCTTCACCTGCTTGTAGATAGCCGCGTAAGTCTCGCGCAGGCTGTCGGTCCACAGCATCTCCCACGCCAGCATTTCCGGATAGCGCAGCATGAGCCGCCAGACTTCGACGTAATATCCATCCACTGGCCTCTGCCCCTTACGGCCCGCATCCACGAATTTTGCCAGCTCCATAAATCCCTGCCGGGCGCGCTCAGGATGGATGCCCCGTTCTCTCGCCTTCGCCTCGCAGAACTGGCAAAAGCAAGTCACGTTATGAGGATTTGTGTTCCTGCCCCCGGCGCTCGCCCCCAACGCATTCGCAAATGGACCCTGCCGCTCCGATCCCCACATCACCCCATCAATTTCGTAGGAGTGCGACCAATCGTCGACAATCCCCAAAAGAAAATTCCGGTAATTCGGATTGTTGAAGCACAGCGTGGTCGCGTTCTGGCCAGATAGTTCCTTCTCTTGCAGTTGTTCGATGTGAGGTAGGTCCTTGCGGAAAACATCTTCAAACCAGCAGATGGTTTTGATGTCCCGTTTCCTGGCCTCCGGCAGAACAGCCTGCAGCACGTCATAGTCGCCTAAGTCGGTCGCGCGCGTGCCTTGGAAGACGGTGTTCTTGTAATACTGCGGGTGGATCGTAGCGTAGTTGCCGCCATAAAACGTACCCGTGTCGTACTCCTGTTTGCCGTGATCGGGCAGAGGCTGCCCAGGAATCTGCCGTCCGGCGATCCCCCGTCCGTAGGTAAAGGTCGCGAGGAAAAGTGTATTGATCGCAGCATCTCGCTGGAATTCATCCAGCACCTTGTCCACTCCCTCGTCAAAGAACGAAACGGCTCCCACCTG
This sequence comes from Acidobacteriaceae bacterium, assembly GCA_035695685.1. GTDB lineage: Bacteria > Acidobacteriota > Terriglobia > Terriglobales > Acidobacteriaceae > PALSA-350. Next base: position 1,817 of record DASRRN010000457.1, read on the forward strand.
GATCCCAATCATCTTCTCCTTCGTGCTGACCTCGGCGTGCACTGCAGCCGGCATGGAGGCGCTGACCGCTGCAGCGGCAGCGCTCTGCAAAAAAGACCTTCGATCCATATTCACCATTAAGTCTCTCTACCTTTCGAGTGGTCTCATCGCGATGTTCCTGGTACCCATCATCGCTGGGAATACTCCATTCGTTTATTCTTGCATTATGGAATTCAGACGGCTTGGACATTCAGGATTGAAGGTGCCGGCGCTCTGCTTCGGCGCAGCGACTTTTGGCGGCGGTGGAGAATTCTTCAAAGCGTGGGGATCAACCGATGTCGCGGAGGCGACGCGCCTGGTAGACATCTGTCTGGAAGCGGGGGTAAATCTGTTTGACACAGCGAACGTCTACTCCCAAGGGATGTCGGAGGAAATTCTAGGTCAGGCGATCGCCGGCCGTCGCGACAAGGTTCTTATATCGACCAAATCCACCTTCCCCATGGCAGAAGGCCCCAACGATATCGGCTCCGGCCGCGGGCATCTCGTGCACGCCTGTGAGGCGAGCCTCAAGCGTCTGGGCACAGACTACATCGACATCTACCACATGCACGGGTTTGACGCGCTCACGCCGGTGGAGGAGACGCTGGACACCCTGAACACACTGGTGCGAAGCGGCAAAGTCCGCTACATCGCCTGTTCTAATTTTTCCGGCTGGAACCTGATGAAGTCGTTGGCCGTGTCCGACCGCTATGGCTGGGCGCGTTATGTGGCCCATCAGGTCTACTATTCCGTGATTGGTCGCGACTACGAGCAGGAGTTGATGCCGCTGGGCATCGATCAGGGCGTAGGCGCGATCATCTGGAGTCCTCTTGGCTGGGGGCGGCTGACGGGCAAAATCCGCCGCGGCCATCCGTTGCCGGCGGAGAGTCGTCTGCACAAGACTGCTGCCCAAGGCCCGCAAGTCGACGACGAATATCTTTACCACGTAGTCGACGCATTGGATGAGGTATCCGCGGAGATTGGCAAGCCGCTCCCCCAGGTTGCGCTGAACTGGCTCCTGCAGCGCCCGACAGTTTCCTCGGTGATTATCGGTGCCCGCAATGAAACCCAGCTACGCCAGAACCTGGCCGCAGCAGATTGGAATCTAACCACCGCCCAAGTCGCCAAGCTGGATGCCGCAAGCAAAACAAACGCGCCCTATCCCTACTGGCACCAGCGGCAATTTCCCGCCCTGAATCCTTCCGTCGTCCCGGAATAACCAAATCACGGACGGAAGGAGCGTACCAGGGTGTCTCTCTGTCCCCACAAACGGACCCCAGGGGCCCGTTTGCGGAGAGAGTGCAAATTCGCGGTTCTCACGCAGACTCTTTAGCCCCTTTTCCAATGCCGGAGCGGATTTGTTCATTGGGAGCGAAGCGAGGGATCTGCCCCATAAGCGCTAACTTGTTTGGAATGTTTTTTCTCCAAAACTCCCCCAAAATCGTCATCCTGAGAGTCTGTAACTTTTTCGATCTTTTCGTGTTTTTTGCACCCGACCAGATGTTTTTCAGTCCCCCGCAGAAAGGCGTCATCCTGAGCGAAGCGCCTCGCAGATCTGTTGCATAACAGAGGGTTTTATGGCGCGGAGTCGAAGGACCCCGAGGATGCTTATCTTGCCTATGCCGTTCGGAGCTTTTCAACCACCGAAGCCCGCGTACAGGATCTTGCTGCGGTACCCACCTGATGGTCATGGGTACATCTTTTTATGCGCTGTAATCATCTTCCATCCCCAGGTCTGTGCAAGGTCTTTGAACTCGGGATTGATGATGCCAATGAGCTCAAGCTTCTTTTCGCGCCGTCAGCCTTTGAGTTGTTTTTCCCGGACGATGGCTTTGCGAATGCTTCATAACCCTCAAAGTAGAGCGGCCGCTTGCAGCCATAGGCCGCAGTGAAACCTTCCCACGTGCCCTCCTTATGT
>DASRRN010000458.1:0-6389 GCA_035695685.1 Acidobacteriaceae bacterium
GTACTCTTCTTCTCGCTCAGACCAACGGCAAGCCCGGCGTTGAATGCATCGCCGGCTCCCACTGTGTCGACCACAAGCACAGGCACCGCCGGCACTTCCAGAAGTCCCGCGGAACAAGCCCAAAGGACACCCTTACCGCCACGCGTGAGCATCACATTGCCGACGCCCAGCCGCAGCAGCTCCAGCACAACCTCGTTGTCTGAAATTGGATCGTCGGGGCGCAATCCAAGACAGACGCGGGCCTCGAGTTCGTTTGGAGTTAGCGCAAACACCGCGCTCAGATCGACATTTCTCAAGTCCATTGCAGGAGCTGGGTTAAGAACGAACTTCGTGCCGGCAGCCTTGGCCACCGACGCGGCGGCGAGTGCTGTGGCAAGCGGTATTTCCAAGGGGGATACCGCCACTGCGGACGAAGTAATCACCTCGCTATGAGCGGTGATGTCGGCCGGTGAGAACTCCCCGTTGGCCGCCGTATCGATGACGATGACGTTAGAACCATTGCTGCTAAAAATGATGAAACCCACGGCCGTCGGGTTTGTGTCCGAGAAAAGAAGAGCGCCACTGTCGATCTTCTCCTGATCAAGGAGTCGAATGAACCCTTCGCCAAAAGCATCACGGCCCACCTTGCCGAAAAATCTGGTAGCCGCGCCGAGTCTCGCCGCGCACGCTGCCATGTTGGAGCCTTTGCCACCGTGCGTAGTGTGAAAATTTTGGCCGATCAGCGTCTCGCCTTCGAGCGGGATACACGCCACGTCCATAACCAACGCAGCGATATAGCTGCCCACGATGGTGACTGTACTCATACGGATATCTGTACGCCGGGAACCGGATTTTCCGCTTTGGCCAGGATGGCGTCTACCAGCAGCGTCAGTTCTGCAACTTCCTCGGCCCGGGCCGTCTTTACGACAGCCCTGACCATTTCCCCACAGCGGTCACGAATCTGCTGATACTTGGACGAATCTTCGCCACGGATTTCCAGGAGCTTTTGTAACCAGCGTTTGCCATAGCCGGCATGCATGGTTTCGTCTGCCCAGTCGAAATCCATGTCGTGTTCGCTGGCGGCATCGCCGATCGAGTGAAAGGCTTTGACCCGCTCTGGCTTGTGGCGAATGTTCTTTGTCTCAAAGAAAAAGAGCATGCCGAGACGGTAGATGGGATCCTGTCCAGAGGAGGCGATATAGATATAGTTGCCGAGAGGCAATTCCTCCGGCTTGTAGCCCCAGGCGGTGAGGCGGTCGCGTCCCATTCTGCAGTGCCGCGACTCGTCGTAGGTCCAACGTGCAGCATCATGGATCCACTCCCACGGCAACACGGAGGCGAAGGAGCTGAGAATAATCCCGCCCGTCTCGACTGCCCAAACCTCGTTTAAGTGACTGATTGCCGAGCGAAGCTGAAGGCGATGGCCCTCGCCGTAAGGATAGCTTGAATCGACATTGTCTGGCCAGTAGAAGCGGGTCAGGTGGTATTGCTCGTCGCGTGAAGGCTCGATCGGCACCGCGTAAGGACGGCCCCCGGGCACGGGTTGGTGGCGAAGATCGACCGCCACACGCTCTGTACCAACGCCACCGAGGGCGCTCAAACGCTCCAGGAACGCGGCTGTCCAGGCCTCTGCCCCGGCGCGGTCCGCCGGCCGGCGCGCTAGCTCGTGATCGGCCCAGGCCCGCGCGGTCTCGATTTGCTGATGTTTTTCCGTCAACGCGAGATTAAGGAAGCGGTGGGTCGGTGCGTCGGCGAGCGGATCCGAGTGGTGGAGGAATTCTGCATAGGCGTCTCGCACCGCCGGGAGCAACACGGTGGCCAGTACAGAGAAAAACGCCGCCTCTGAGGGTGAGTTGCGGAGTTCGTTGAAGAGTTCGACAAGCGATCGGTCAGCTCCTTCCTCTTCCATCGAGCGACTCGGGTACCGCATTTCGAAGATTCGCTCGCGCAGTTCATGCGCGGTCTGCGCGTTCTGCCAGGAGAAGAGTGGGAGAAGAGTTTTCGGTACGATCGCGCCAATCAGTGGCAGCCATGCAGAGCAACCAATCACCAGAGAGCGCTCACAAAAATAGAAGCGTTTAAGAATTTCGGCGGTGCCGAGGCGCATCCAACGAGCGCGCGGTTGAAGACCTCGCAAGAGGGTCATGCGGAAGAGCCCTTTCCAAAAAACTCGTGACCAGACAGCACTGACTCTTTCCGATGAGTGCGGGGATGCGACCTTCGAAACCTCAAGCTCTCGCCGTAGCCATTTGCATGAGCCGCTCCTCGGCCTGCCTGGTCAGGTGAGGCACAATGCCGAGCTGCCGCTCAATAAGCATCAGCTGGCCACGATGGTGCATCTCGTGTTCCTTGGCCCCGAGCAGTTGTTCAAAGCGCGACTTTGTGCCTGTGTTATCCGCCACGGTGACCATTTCCCCCAGAGACTCAGGCGTCAGCGTATCTAACCATCCAGCAAACTTTTCGCCCTCTTCACGCAATAGATCGAGGATCTCCCCCTTGCTTCTGGTCCTCACTTCCTCAGCCTGCACGTCGCTGGCCAGTTTGACAAAATCGACGCCGACGAGCGTTTTCAGCCGTTGCTTGCCGTGAATCTCAAACCACATCCGTGGAGAAACTGCGATGTGGGTCAACAAAACGGCAACGGTGCGGCAGTTAGGCGCCGGCAGGAAGCCGTACGTCGATTCGGGAATATCCTCGGCAATCTGGAGTGTGTTATTGCGTACCACGCGAAATTGCCTGGCAAAATCTTTCCCGCCGTAGATAGTCAGCGTCATGGCTCTCTCCTCTGCGGGTGGATTCTACTCCTTCGTAGTTTTTCCAGGAAGGGGACCGAGGGTTTCAGGGACAGGAAGGTGCGAAAAATTCATATACCCTGAGCAGACCAACACTGGAACTAGCTTTGATGCAATCCTCCCCATAGCATGTAGGCGCGGCCAGGTGCGGCCATCAAGATTGAAGCGGTAATAAGGAGCTTCTCTCTGACCTTGTCAGCTCGGCTACCCAGGAAGGGTTACAAGCCTAACGCTAAGGTAACGGAGGTGTCTACGAACGCTGTTGTACCTGTACGCGCTTGACCGTACCATGTGAAAAATGAAAACGGCGGAGATAGCGTAGAGGCCCACGTCGAGAGCGCTGGGGCAGCGGCACGAAGGAAGATAGCGGTAGCGGTTGAATGTTGGCTACTGCCCCCGTGAACTGGGTCAACAAGGATGTTCTTCACCGTCTACCCTCCGGCAGATACCGGCCTGTTCATCACCAGGCATCGGGGCTGGGGCGTTCTGTTTCCTGATTGCCTGTATAGATCCGTTCTTTAGGCTGTAGCTCAGCCCATCTTCTAGTGAAGCTGCTAAAAGGACCGAGAGTACAGCATGGACACGCCGTCGCCAGAATTAAAGCAGCTATGGATTCGAGTTCTCAAGCGCGTTCATCCTGATCTGGCAGTTGACGAGCAGGACCGAATACGTTGCGAACGACTCACGAAGTTAGCGAATGAGGCATATCAGGCTGGCGACGTAGAGGCGTTGAGAGCAGTTCTCAGGCCCACACAACCACCAATGCATTGTCCTCCTGGGACCGCGTTCTCTTTTAAGCAGTTGCTTCCTGTAGCGGTAGCGCTCGTGATTCTCATTTGGGGAGGCTTCTCCCTTTATTCGGTAACAACGAGTCAGCACGCCGCGACGAACAGCCCTCCAGCACAGGTCCATAGCAAAAATGCTTCCATAAAGGCTCACGTGGAGGTCGGGCACGCTCCCCCGTCCAAGTGGTATGGAGACGTCATTCACAACAGGATCTCCCGGAACGTGAATCTATCCACGGTCGTCAACACACCTGTAGGAGCCACTGCGGCAATTGCGTTCACAATCTCACGCGAGGGCTTTCCTCAAAACATCTTCCTGTTTGCGTCAAGCGGGTATTCATCGTTGGACTCCTCATGTGTGAACGCAGTGCAGCAAGTCGGGACATTTGGACCGCCGGAAGGGGGAACCAAAGACAGTCTGAACGTTATCTACGACTGCTCCTATCAGCTCCAAGATGGTCAGCAAGCACCTCAAAAGGCCAGCGCACCCGTAGCGAAGTCTGCCCAACCCTCTCATTTGTACATGAAGCAAATGGCTGAGAGGCTCCGCCAGAGTTTTCGTGATTATGAACTTGTTAATGCGAACGTTCCTGCAGGAAAATCGGCCGAGATGTGGTTCGATGTGAATCGCGATGGTTCTCTCAGCAATGTGAGAATAGGCAAGCCCAGCGGCTGGAATTCCTTAGACTATGCATGCGTGCGGGCCGTTCTGCGCACTGTGACGGTTGGCGCATTGCCAGAGGATTACAAGCTACGCACTCTCCCCGCGAGCTTTGCCTGCACCTATGAGGGCAGCAACGCCTCACGAGCATCCAGGACAGTTGATTCTGCGGCTGAGAGGTCGGATCTGTATGTGGGCTCGGTCCGCAACACAACCCATGAGTAAGAGCCGGAGCTGTACTCGATTGAAAAGATTGAAAGCTTCGGCGCGAAATTGAACATTGATCGTCCCATCACGATTAACGGGGAACGATTTATACGCGGAGGCATCCCAATCGGCGACGCCCGGAGCGCGTATGGCCGGGTCAAGCCTGGGTTCATCGCCGAAAGTAAAGGCTGCAGGTTGAGCGAAGCATGAGGTATTGAACCAATCATTTAGCCTTGAAACGGCGGACCCGGTCGTCGTCCTTGCACAGCCAGGAACGTAGTTCGGTCTGGACCCCCCGCCGAAAGAGTTGGTCAGGTTCTGGTTCGTGCTGAAGCCGATTGGAAAGCCAGTCATCAAGGTTGTAAGTCCACCTACACCCCAGCCTCCAACCACGGCATCCACTAATCGCGGAGCATTCGAGAGGAAAGGCTCGTTTCGCCCGAAGGGGCTCCAGCAGCATCCGAACGACCCCGAACTTCTATCTAATTTGGCTCGCGCCTCAGGCGTTCTCTCCAGGCAGGCAAAGGACGCGTTGCTCTCGGCTCATCCGGACTCAGCCCAGGCACATGAGGTATGAGCCGAAGATTATTGGGCTCTTCAGAGGGCGGCTGACGCCGAAAACGAATACCGGGCGGCACTTCACATGCAAGCAGATTTGACCGGAGCTCATCTCGGGCTGGGGCAGGTCTATGAGGCTACGCAGCGATGGCAGAAGGCGGAGCAGGAGTTTCAGGCCGAAGCAAAGCTAAGGCCGGGGAGTGCCGAAGCCGCCTATCGATTTGGTAACTCGCTTCTTGAGAACGGAAAGGTGCAAGCGGCTCAGATAGAGCTGACAGACAACCTGCAGCCCGATATGCCTGAAACTCTGTACGCGCTGGGAAAGGCTGAGGCACTGGGCGGGTATTCGCAAGCTGCCGAGAAAGACTGGAATCGTCTCCTGGCTTTGGAGAAGGATACAGAGCTTGCAGAAAAAGCTCACTTTGGGCTGGCCGGGGTCTATCGGAAATTGGGAAAACCATCCGACGCAGCACGCGAGATGAAAGCATACGAGGAGCTGAAGGGCGCTCGGAAATAGGGTTCGCCCGTCTCTCACCGTAACCCGGCGATTAATCCCTAACTAAGGAAATCCGCTCCACTAGTGGGGGTACCTTTCGTCTGGCCTCCTCAGCCCAGCTCATCCTGACGCCCGCTTTCGTGTGATACGGTGACGTGATATCTATTCGGCGTCAAGAGTGTTCATTCGCTGCAATGGGTATCCAGTCACCACAATATTCCCATCTCCAGATGACATCGCTCGTTCTGATTCCCGGACTGCTTTGCAACCAGGACCTGTGGAGCAGCCAAATTGCGATGCTTGGCCGCCACGCTGAGATCGTGGTAGCGGATCTGGGTGCGCGGGCGACAATATTCGAAATGGCATCCGCGGTACTCGAAGCGACCCCGGAACGTTTCTCGCTCGCCGGTTTTTCTCTTGGCAGCCAGGTGGCTCTCGAAATCATGCGCATTGCCGGGGAGCGGGTCGAGCGGCTGGCGCTGCTGAGCGCGACCCATGGGGGACTGCTCCCTCCTGTTGAGAAGGCAATACGCAGTGCAATCGAAATCATTGAGGGAGGAGATTTCGAGGGTTACCTGGAAGCTGCTTATCCCACCTACGTTTCGGCTACGCGGATTTCCGATCCTGTAGTGAAGGGATGCTTCATGGATATGGCGCACGCGGTTGGAAGGAACGCCGGCTTACGGCAGATGCGAGCACTGCTCGAGATCAAGAGTCCATTTTCGGGTCTCGGCCAGATCCGGTGTCCAACGCTGATCATCGGCGGTCAAGACGACCGGCGCACCACACCGGCGGCCCACCAGGCGCTGGCAAAAGAGATTCCAGGATCAGAGCTGGTACTTATCGACGATGCGGCGCATTTCACGGTTCTTGAACGTCCCAGGGTTGTGTCTGAATGGATGGAACGATGG
>DASRRN010000459.1:0-4504 GCA_035695685.1 Acidobacteriaceae bacterium
AAAATGCCGATGCTGCTCATACCTTTGCCGCTCTCTCTCTGCCAACGGATCTTTCCCGTCTGGTAGTCGATAGCCAATAGGACGGAGCTGGCGGTCACGGGTATGGACCCTCCGCCCTGATGATTGGTGGGGATATTGTCAGGCCCGGTAATCAGATACCAGAAGCTGTATCCGCGCCAGGCATTCACATAGAAAAGTTTCGACCGGGGATCGAAGCTGGGCGCCATCCAGGTGGTCGCTCCATCCTCAGCGAGATGGACGAGTGCACCATCGGGCTGCGGCATCTTGGCGGGATTCGGAATGAGATTTCCCTTGGGGCCGACGCCTGAGGCCCAGTTCGCGGAGACAAAGGGAGTGGTCAGCAGGCTCTCGCCGGTGGCGCGGTCGAGGACGAAAAAGTAACCGTTGCGGCTCGCCTGGGCCAGCAGCTTACGCATCTTTCCGCGAAAGCTGGCGTCGAACAAGACAGTTGTCTCGACCGCGTCCCAGTCATGAGTATCGTGCGGAGACTCCTGAAAGTACCAGGCGATGGCTCCCGTGTCGGGATTCAACGCCAGGATCGAGCAGGTGTACAGATTGTCCCCCGCCCTGGAGCCGCCGGCGAGCACGGGATGTGGATTCCCGGTTCCCAGATAAATCAGGTTGAGACTGGGATCATAGCTGGCGGTCAACCAGGCAGGACCACCACCATGATTCATGGCGCCCTCATTCGGCCAGGTTTTGGCCGCGGGGGTTCCGGGCTTCGGCGTGGTGGAGGTCCGCCAAACGAGCTTCCCCGTCCGCCAGTCCAGGGCTTCAATGTAGTGGCGAATGTTCGCCGAGTCCCCTGAGGTTCCGAAGATCACCAGTCCCTTGATGATCAGAGGAGCCGCGCTTATGTAGTAGCCAAACTTAACATCTTCTACCGTGACCTCCCAGATCTTCTTTCCGTTTCGCGCATCGAGGCACAGAAAATGAGCGTCAGGAGTTCCGAAGTAAATTCTTCCACGGTAGAGACCCACGCCGCGCTGTCCGATATCGTCGCCCTCGGAACTGCGCTGGAAATCCCAGATCTGCGCGCCCGTCTTGGCATCGACCGCCCACACGTGGTTGGGAACGGTAAAGTACAGTACACCGCCTACCTGCAGCGGCGTTGACTTGAGCGTAACCGCATGGGTTTGAAAGGCCCAGGCAAGCTTCAACGAGCCAACGTTCCCCTTATTGATCTGTGAAAGAAGACTGTAGCGTCTGCCCGAGAAATCGCCGTTGAAGGTAGGCCATTCGCTGCTGACAGATGGAATGCTTCCTCCTGGATCGGAGGCCTGCGCGAGCAGACGTCGAGAAAATGGAAAGGCGCCCGGCACCAGGAGCAGGCCAAAGGCAGCCGCTCTACTGAAAGGTTTCCAGATACGCGAAGAGATCATGAATGTCCTCGTCCGTATATTTGCCCAGCAAATCCTGATGGGCAGCCAACGGGTTCTTCACCTCTACCTTGACCTGCGCAAGCGGCCAGGACCGATACGATCCATTCGCATCCTCGATCGCCACATAAAATGCGTCCAGATGAAGGAGCTTGCCTTCTGACTTCTCGCCCGAGCCTAACGATACAGTTGCCGTTACGATTTGGCCGGAAGGGTAAAGGATTCGCCCTTCGAGCTCTGTTGGGGAATACCTGCGGGCGACTCCGGAGAGATCCCCGGCCCGGGAATGACAGCGGGAACAGCCTCCGGCTCCATAGAAATACTGCTTGCCCTTTGCCGCGTTCCCGGTCAAAAGATTTTTGAGCGAATTGTCGCCGGCCAGCCCGTTCGACGATGCGACACTGGCGCTAACGATGAGTTTTTGAAGAAAGGCAGCAAGATCCGATATATCGCCCGCAGTCAGCGTAGGAAATGCCGGCATGCCCCTTTCCGAACGCCCCTTCCAGACCACCGGACCGATCTGATCTCCTCCCTCATCGTGGCGCACCAGGGAAGACTGGATCAGATTCGGACCGACGCCTCCCGTTGCCGCGGTGCCATGGCACATCGCGCAGGAGCGCTCAAACCGATCGTGTCCGCGCTGGACGCTTTTGTCTTTGGGAGCGTCGTCACTTCGCCCTCGCACCGAAAGCAGCGATGACAGGCAAACCAGCAGCAGCAGAATGCCGCGCCGGTAATACGGCACCGTGCTCGCAGGAGCTCGTGGCGCCGGCGTCCCGGGGTCTCGCATGAATTTTTTCAACGCAGCCACTCGTCCACATGCTCTCTGACGAATGTATCGTCATGAAGATGGGGATAGGAGCGATAGACGCGATCGATCTCCTCACTCTGCCCGGGCGATAGATTCTCGTCGGGATTGAGGCACCAAGTGCCCTCTAGCAGGCCCTGCCGCCGCAGAACCTCATGGATTCCTGCAATGCACCCGGCGAAGTTATTGGCGACATCGAAGAAGGCGGCATTCGCATCGGTGATCTGCTGCGCAAGCGTTAGTAGCTTGCCATCCACCATGGCACCAGCTTGCTTCGCCGTTTCCAGATGACTGACGGCAGTTTTGGTCCATACCGCCCAATGGCCCAGAAGTCCTCCGACGATGCGCTGCTTGGACCCGCCCAGTGAGAACTCCGTCAGAAGATCGACCAGGATGTTGTCGTCATTGCCGGTGTAGAGGGCGACCTCATTCCCGCGTCCCGCCTCGGCCACAGCGCGCACTACATCGATGGTTTGGTAGCGGTTGAATGGCGCAATCTTGATCGCCGCTACATCTTCGATCTCCGCCAACTCGCGCCAGAATTGGTAGGAAAAAAGCCGGCCGCCGGCGGAAGGCTGAAGATAGAAACCAACCACAGGCAGGATCGAGGCGATCGCTCGAACACGGTCCAAATGCGCGGGCTCTGATAGCGGAAGATCACGATCCATCCTGAGGAGCACAGCGTCGTAACCGAGAGAACAGGCCAGCTCCGCCTCCGCGGCGGCGGCGAGTTGAGGCCCGCAGACGCCAGCTATTTTCACCATCTCGCTGCCTTGGAGCGCCTCGGCAGCAAGCGTAAGAACCGGCTCAAGCAGTCCACATTTGCGGATCGCGAACTGCGTCGTGTGCACGCCGACAGCCACACCTCCGGCTCCGGCCGCACGGTAGTAGCGAGTGAGGGCAAGCTGACGGCGCTCATCCAATTTTCTCGCTGCGGTGAGGGCCAGAGGATGCGCCGGAATCACCAGCCCACGCTTCAGTTTCTCCCGTACTGTCATCAGAACTTGCCGTTCCGTATTTGAAAATGCGTGGGCTTGCCCAGCACACGGTTTCCGCCCTCAATCCAATGCGCCACCCAATCGATCATCTCTCCTGGCGTGACTGTGGGATAGCCGAAGAGACGATGCTGCTTGCTTGCGTTGCTGAGCAATGCGGAACCGGCCTCCTCTCCGATAAAGACCGGCTCGCAGTTGAAGTGACGGCCGAACTCCTGTGCGATCCAGCGGGTGCTGACAGTCTCGGGCCCGGTCAGATTCAGGACGAACGGTGGCGATTGGCAATGAGAAAAACAGCGAATGCAAACTGAGTTCGCGTCTCCCTGCCAGATTATGTTTGCCGCCGGCATGCGCACATCCACGGGCTCGCGCCGATAGACCTTCTGACCGATATCGACCAGCACTCCATACCGCAGATCGATAGCGTAACTGAGCCGCAGAAGCGCGATCGGAGTTCCCCACCGGTGCGACGCATGCTCAAAGATGCGCTCCCGCCCCAGAACCGACTGGGCGTACTCTCCCACCGGCGCCACAGGAGTCTCTTCGGTCGCCCCACCCAGGTGAAGGGGCAGCGGAGGATAGACGTTACCGCTGGAGAAGCAGACGATTCGGGAGTGCCGATAGCGGCTGGCCACCAGCACAGGAAGCTGCGTATTCATCGCCCAGGTCAGATGTTCGGCCCCTGAGGTTCCGAATTTTCGCGCAGCCATGTAAACCACGTTGGGCATGTCGGGCAGCCGCTTTAGAGCGTCGTCTTCCATCAGGTCACTGGCAATGGTCTCGATTCCGGATGCCTCAAGCTGTGCCGGCAAAGTCCTCTCCGAAAAACGGGCCACTGCAATGATCCTGCGCTTCACTCCGCTTTGGACGCTCGCCCGCTGCATCCGACGGACAAGGCTCGGTCCCATCTTTCCCCCGGCGCCGAGAACGATCACGTCGCCTCGGAGTGCGCGCATCGCTTCCACATCGGCCGCGGTCGGATGCGATAGCCTGTCCTCCAATTGCTCTTCGGTATCGATCGGCATTGTCCTCATCAAATCCGGCAAGCTCAGTGCAGCAGCTCACGGATGAACGCGTCGTCTTGAACTTCCATCATGTCTGTAATGTCGCCCGGAACAAAGCGGTAGCGAAACGATGGCCCGGCAAAGACGACGGTGCGTATCCAGCTCGTCGGATCGGTCCACAAAACCCGGCGCGATCCCATTGCCTTCACCAGATCGTCGAGATCCCAGTGGAGCACAAAGCCGGGGATGGCCGCATCCCACAAGTCTGCGGCGATCGAGTTATCGAGCGCAGAACGC
>DASRRN010000460.1:0-28640 GCA_035695685.1 Acidobacteriaceae bacterium
CGCGTCGCCCCTTGGTTTAGCGCAAACATCGCAGTGGTAAGTCTCTGTAAACGCCATACAAATAACTCTCCGTCCCGCAAGGTCGCGCACAATGGGTGGTACGCCACCTCGAACCAAGGGCAAACTAGCAGGAGCATCGCCCGGGGAGCCATCCCCGGAAGTGGGGATGCCCCTCGTTCATTACGTTGTTCATTCCGACTGCACTGGTCTGCGGCCGACGATTTTGGACGCAAGTTCGTCCCTGGCCGAATTGTCATCCATCCTTAGGGCAAAATCCCCGCCAACGCTGGAGTTCTGCCCCCGGGCGTATCGACTTCGTTACTTTGGAGGGGTGGGGAAGAGGCAGGTCAGGCGATACTTGCGGGCTGGTCCTCGTACTGTTCCAGGGGATAGCCGAGCTTTTTCCACTGATCGAAGCCGCCCAGAAGTGGACGAACCCGGTAGATTCCATTCTGCCGCAGCTTCATCGCCATCTTCGCCGCCGTGGCTTCACTGGGGCAGGTGCAGTAGAGGATTACATCGCGATCCCGCGGAATCTCCGCACTGCGTTGCATCAGGCTTTCGGGTGAGAGCCGGATTGCTCCCGGCAACACCCGCGGGTCGGGGAGGTAGTCCAGCGGATGGCGCAAGTCCACGATATAAGGGTTCTGCCCTCCATCCAACATGCGCTTCAACTCCACCGGGTCCAGCCGCGAAGTGCGGACCTGCTTCAAAAAGGCCTGTTGCTTCCAGATCCTATAGCCCAGGAGTCCCGCGATGGCGAGTAGAAACAGCGCGCCTGCAAAATGGCCCATCCAGGAAAGTGCTCCGGGATGGTGACGTAGCACGTCACCGAAGAAACGGCCGATCAGGGTAATCGTTGCTGCCCAAAACAAGGCCCCGGCGAGGTCGTAAGCCAGGAATACCCGATATTTCATTCCCGTCTGGCCGGCAATTGGCGCAGCGACCGTACCCAGACCGGGCACAAACTTGGCTACCAGCAGTGCCTGCTCGCCATACTTGGTGAAATAGTCCTCGGTTTTGCGAACGCAGGTTGACCTCTCAAACGACAGCCGGCATACCAGCTTCACCATCGTGCTGCCAAACCGTTTGCCCAACAAATACCAAAGCGAATCGCTGATAAAACAGCCGGCCACAGCAGCAATCAGGACCAGGGGGAGGGACAATTTGTGCGTCGCAGTCAACGTGCCTGCAGCCAGTAGCAGAGGCAGGCTCGGCACTGGGACGCCAAGCTGCTCCGCCATCACCCATAGAAAGAGGATGATGTAGGCGAAATGCAGGAAAAAACCGAACGCTAACGGCATTAACACAGTTGCCCCTGAGTGGTCTCCACTATAGATGATAGCTAGATAGGAAACGGTTCGTAGCAAACGCTCTCAACTCGTGCGAGAGCCATACCTGGAGCTCCCCATTCGTACCCGGGCGGTACGGGTGGGGCCTCGACCAGTGTACCTGAAGCGTCAGCCCCGATTTTCTTGAGGCGCATACGATTGCGGTAAGCAAATCGGGGTCTTTTACCTTCATGGCGGCCCTAAACCGGCAGTGTACCTGGCGTTGGACCGTGGGTATGGCGGGCGACCTAGTAAAATTCCCCAGAAGTAATGGTCGGGCTGCCTCGTGAGTGCTTTATCTGGATCGCCGTGTTCGAACCATCGGTCTCTTCGGTCAGTTTTCGGCGCCGTCGCGGTGCTCTTGAGTGTGTCGATCCCGGCAGCGGTTGCACAGCTCCAGGAGGCGGGTTCGGTCCGGGGCACGGTGGTCAACTCGGCCGGTAAGTTGGTAGGGGAAGCTTCCGTCAGGCTGGAACGAGAGGGAAATGCAGCCGTTACGGAGACGAAAACGAACCCGGCGGGCGTTTTTGCGTTTTCCGCCCTTCCTGTTGGCAGCTATCAACTCACCGCGCAGAAATCAGACCTGCACAGTCGATCCACCACCGTTCGTTTGGGGTCTCCGGGAGAGAAAAAACAGGTCGATCTGGTCCTGGTCGATCTGGTCATGGACGATTCGCAGCCTTCGACCCAAGCCATGGAATTCGCCGATAAGCCGAACTTCACCGTTGCGGGGGTCACCGATTGGACGGCCGCGGGCGGCCATGGATCCGATTCCACCCTACGCACCAGCGAAGCTCTGGCACGGGAAACGCTCACCCTCAAACCGGATGCTTCCGGGCATCGCCCCTCCGGGTTTCCCGCCGACCCGAAGGACTCGAACC
Organism: Acidobacteriaceae bacterium; assembly: GCA_035695685.1. Classification (GTDB taxonomy): domain Bacteria; phylum Acidobacteriota; class Terriglobia; order Terriglobales; family Acidobacteriaceae; genus PALSA-350. The sequence goes on from DASRRN010000460.1 coordinate 2,213, forward strand.
AAACAGAAGGGAAACTGCGTGCAGCTCTTGCCGCCTCTCCCGGGAATTTCGCGGCAAACCATCAGCTCGGTGCATTCTCGCTGCACGCGGGCAGGTATCGAGAGTCGATTCCGCTGCTGCAGGCCGCTTACCAGATCGATCCGGCGAATCGTGGCAACGAGTACGATCTGGCCCTGGCCTACAAGGAAACCGGTGATTTCTCCCAGGCGCGGACGCACGTTCAGAAATTGCTGCTGCAGGAAGACAATGCAGACCTGCATCGCATGTTGGGTGAGCTCGACGAGAAAACGGGCGATCCTTTGGCCTCGGTCCACGAGGACGAACAGGCTGTCCGCCTGGATCCCAGCGAAGAGAACTATTTCGCGTGGGGTTCAGAGCTATTACTACATCGGGCCGTCTGGCAAGCCGCCGAGGTTTTCAAGAATGGAACAAAAGCCTATCCGAAGTCGGCCAGAATGCTGGCCGCGCAGGGGACGGCTCTTTTTGCCGGCGCTCTCTACGATCAGGCGGCGGTCAGTCTCTGCGCTGCTTCAGACTTGAACCCAGGGGACCCCGAACCCTACAGCTTCATGGGCAGGATAGAGATGGCCGCGCCCAAGCCGTTGCCCTGCGTTGAGCCAAGACTGGCCCGGTTTGTGCAACAGCAACCCGCAAATTCAATCGCGAACTACCTTTACGCCATGGCCATCGTTAAGCGGCAGGAACAGCCGGCGGACCCAGTGGCCCTGCACCAGGTGGAGACCCTGCTTACCAAGGCTGTGGCGATCGACCCCAAATGCGGTGACGCCTACCTGCAACTTGGGATCCTCTATTTTTCTCAGCACCAGCCTGAAAAGGCGATTCATTTTTACACCCAGGCAATCCAGGCGGACCCACAGCTTGGCGAGGCCCATTACCGGCTGGCCGTGGCCTATGATCGGATCGGATTGCCCGAAAAAGCCCGCCAGGAATTTCAGCTACATGACGAGATTGAAAAGTTGCAGGCGGATGCGGTCGAGCGCCAGCGGCGAGAAGTGAAACAGTTCCTGGTAGTTCTTGAGGGGCAGCCGGGGCATCCGCCGCCTCCTAAATGACCAAAGAAGCAAGGAGTGAGGAGGCCTTTTCATGTTCAAGTTAGTCGCAGTGCTGTTGGCTCCAATCATGACGATGTACGCGACCGATCTGCCCAGCAGAAAGTATCTGAACTTGGCCGCGATCAAGACCATGGTCGCCGCTTCAGAAGCCAAAGCAAAGGAACTGAACGTTGAAGTGACTATCTGTATCGTAGACGAAAGCGGCAACCTGCTTTTTCTTGAAAAGGGCGACGCCGCTGGGCTCAACACCTTACAGTTTGCGCAGAAGAAGGCCCGGCATGCCGCCGCCTACGGCAGCCCTTCAAGAGAAGGAGCGGAATCGGTCAAGAAAGGTAATGTGGAAGACCTTGCTTTTCCTGAGTTTTTCCCCAACCAGGGGGGCCTGCCCATTCGGGTGGATGGTCAGGTCCTCGGTGGGATCGCCGCGAGCGGAGCAAAGTCTGAGATTGACGAGCAAATTGCTCAAGCCGGGCTTGATGCACTCTTGAAAAAATAGCTTGGCGCGAATTTGTCAGTGGACGTGTGGGTTTCCCAAACGCTTCCGCTGAAAAGCGCGGTGTATCATGGGGAAAAATAGTCGCCCATGCAGGCGGCAATCAGTTTCAGCAGCAAAAGCTCTGTGAGCCGCCAGTCCCGCCCACCACAGACATGAACATCAGGGAAGTAGCAAAGAGAGCCGGGGTTTCCACCGCCACAGTCTCACGTGTGGTGAACGGCACGGCGCCTGTGGATGCGCGCACGGAGAAGCGCGTCCGTGCGGCAATCCAGCGAACCGGGTATTACCCGAACACGCATGCGCGCACCTTAGGAACAGGCAAGAGCCATATCTACGGCCTGATCATCTCGGACATTGAGAATCCATTCTTTCCCGAGCTGGTGAAGTGCTTCGAGCGCATCGCGGTAGAGCATGGCTATGAAGTCCTGATTGCCAATACTGATTACCAGCCGGAGCGCATGGAGATTTGTGTCCGGCGGATGCTGGAGCGCAAGGTGGACGGGGTCGCGATCATGACTTCGGAGATGGATCCCGAGCTCATCCAGATGTTGAGCGGCCGGAGTATCCCCATTGTTTTTCTGGACACAGGATCCGTCGGGCAGGGAATCAGCGACATCTCCCTGGACTATGAGAGCGGCGTGGATCAGGCGATCGACCACTTGACTTCCCTGGGGCACCGAAAGATTGCCTTTGTCAGCGGGCCGCCAAACCTCGCTTCGGCCAGAACACGTCATGACGCATTTATAGCGTCGCTGCGGCGCAAGAAACTCGAATGCAGCCAAGACTTTATTCGTGCGGCTAACCACCGCTTTGACGGAGGCTACGCGGCGATGCTGGAGATATTGAAGTTGCCCGTGCGCCCGACAGCCGTGTTGGCCTCGAACGATCTAACGGCGATCGGAATCATGGGCGCCGTCTATGCCGCCGGGTTGCGCGTTCCAGAGGACATTTCAGTCGTCGGTTTTGACGACATTGCACTGAGCAGCTTTATGCCGCCTCCCCTGACGACGATCCGCGTTTCACGCGCAGAAATCGCTGAGTTTGCCTTCACTTCCCTTTACGCCGCCAGCCAGCGTGGAGAAAACAATGGCGTTATCCACATAGTCCGTGCGGAACTGGTGATTCGCCAATCCACCGCGGCCGTCCGATCGTAAGACTCCCTTTGACTTCAGTTCGCTGCGCCCAGAAACATCGAACCCAAATGGAAAGCCGACCCTCCCCTTTCATCCCGAGCGAAGCCGACGGATCTGCAGTTTCACTGCATCCCCAACCAATCAGCGTCGCAGGAACTCCTTCCCGCACAAACTGAATTGTCATCCCGACCGGAGCGAAGCGAAGCGGAGGGACCTGCTGTTCTCTCAATCACCAACCGGACCCAAATGGAAAGCCGACCCTCCCCTTTGTCATCCCGAAGCCGAGGGATCTGCAGTCTCCCTCAACCCCAAACCGATGCTCCAGCATTAACCCCCGCTACCGCGGCTTGATAATGCCATCACCCTCACGGATGGTAATAATCTGATTCGCCTTAACCCGCGTGAATCTTTCGATCTTCTGCGTGGTGGGCCATTTCACTTCAATTAAATCAACAGCCTCCACTTTCCCCAGTCCGAAGTGAAGGCGTAGATCACTTTGTGACATGACGCTCGTTCCACTGTGGACCTCGTCCATCTGCGCATGCTTTCCTGTCACGACTCGAACCCGTGCTCCAATCGCTGTCCGATTGCACTTGGTGCCCACCAGCTTGATCTTGATCCAATTTTGTTTGTTGCCACCCTCATTGCGAAGGAGTGAGGGCAAGTCGTTCATGTTCAAAATCAGCACATCCATGTCGCCGTCGTTGTTATAGTCTCCGAAAGCGGCGCCCCGGCTGGAGAAATGCTCGCTGATGCCTGGCCCCATTTCCGCCGACACGTCTTTGAATCGGCCGTTGCCTAGATTCCTGTAAACCAGTCGCGGATTCTTGAAGGTCTGGCCGAAATTATAATGATCAATCTCAGGATAGACGTGGCCGTTGATCTGGATAATATCCATCCATCCATCATTGTCATAATCGACAAAGCCGCAGCCCCAGGCTACGTAGCGATTGTTGACACCAACACCTGACGCAAAGGTGACGTCGCTGAAGGTTCCATCGCCATTGTTGTGGTATAGGTTGCAAGTGTCATCCGCAAAGTTGGTCTTGAATATATCGAACCATCCGTCACAGTCATAGTCTGCCACGGCAACCCCCATCCCCGCCTGCTCGTGCCCATTATCACTGTAGGCGCAACCTGCCATGACGGCGATATCGGTGAACGTGCCGTCATGGTTGTTCTTGAACAGGATGCTGGGCTCGGAGTCCACAGCCACATAAATGTCCGGCCACCCATCGTTATCGAAGTCGTAAGAGACGGCGGTGATGGAGTATCGAGGGCCGGGCTTCAGGATTCCCGACTTCTCGGAAACGTCGGTGAACGTGCCGTCTCCATTGTTGTGATAAAGAATGTTCGTATCGGCCGGAAGCCCCCGCGGACCGCACATGATAGGAACACCCTTCCATTGGCAATAGCTGGTGTCGCTGGCAGAAGGGATGGTCTGGGGATCCAGGGTCAGATAATTGCAAACAAACAAATCCAGGTGGCTATCCCGGTCGTAGTCGAGGAAGGTACAGCCGGCCCCCCAACGGACCTTTGCTTGTTCAAGGCCGGCCTTATGAGTCACGTCGGTAAACGTGCCATCTCCATTGTTGCGAAAAAGAATGTTGTGTCCCCAAAAACAGCAAAACAAGTCATCCCATCCATCGTTGTCGTAATCGCCCACACAAACACCGGTCTGCCAACCGGTACGCGCCAATCCCGATTTCTCCGTGACGTCGGTAAACGTGCCATCGCGGTTGTTCTTGTACAGGTGAGAGGTCGGCGCTTTTCCTGGAGGCCAATGCGCATCCAGCCGATCTCCATTGGTGAGATAGATGTCCAGCCATCCGTCATTGTCGTAGTCGAAAAACGCCAACCCGCTTCCTTTGGCCTCAATGATGGATCGTTTGTGATCCACACCGCCCCACACGTTGGGGCTGGTCAATCCGGCTGTCTGCGCCACATTCACAAACTGCACAGAAGATGTTGTCGGAGCGGAGACCGCCGCTTCCACCAGGTCCCGGTTTCTCCATTGCCACAGGGGAGTTGCAAGAGCCTCTGTGAGCGTGCTGCCGAACAGGAATAGGGATGAGCCGAGGAAGCGCCTTCGCGGAAAAATCATAGATTGCGATGATTATAGAGATTTATCGGGCCGGCCTTCCTGGGATTCAATGACGCTCACTGTAGCATCTCCAGGGCCTGCCGGGCCCCCGGGTTCTGGGGCTGCAAATGTAGCAACTCCTGCAACACGTCTCTGGCTTGTTGCTTGTCGTTGCGCAGCGCGTACAGGCGGGCAAGGTTCAGATACGACCGGTCAAAGTTCGGGGCTACGCGGATGCACGTCTTGAATTGTTCCTCCGCCTTTGCATAGTCCTGCCCGCGGACGAAGAGCACTCCGAGGTTGTTCAGGGCTTCAGGATAGTTCGGACGCAAATCAACCGCTCTCTGCAAATAGTCCGACGCACGCTGCATCTGGCTTTGTTGGGCATATAACATGCCGAGGCTGTAGTTGACTTCGGGGTCATCGGGTTGAATCGCGAGCGCCTGATCCAGAAATTCCTCCGCCTTGTCGAAAGACCGCTGCCTGCGATAGACATTCCCCAGGTTCAGCAGTGCGGTCCCATAGCCTGGTCTCAGCAGCAGCGACTGTTGAAAATCGTTGACCGCCTCCTCCGGGTGGCTTTCCTGGGCGGCGATCATTCCCAGGTTGTTCCACGCCTCGGGGTAGTTCGGCCGCAGCTTCAAGGTCTGCTCGAGATAAGAGCGGGCCTGTTTAAGATCATTTCGTCTTAGGCTGAGAGTGCCCAGGTTGTAATAGCCTTCAGGGTCATCCGGCTTGGCGGCGATGACCTGCTGAAATGACTCTGCCGCCTGGTCCAGGTAACCATGCTGGAACAGGGCAACCCCATAGGTAAAGTCATTACGCTGAAACGCACCCTGATAAAGCGTGCCGCCTAACGGGAGCGCCCTCTGCTTACGATCGGCCGCTGTCGTCGGCGCGGACCTCGCATCTTGCAGCAAGCGCTGAGGGTCTATCTGGCCCTGGTACACCTTGACGATCATGCCCTCGTTATCCAGCAGGAATGAGGTTGGAATTGCCAGGTCCCGGCGACGGTCAAATAGGTAACGGTAAATGATGTTATAAACGCCGGCCACTTCTTCGGTTGCAAAAAGCACGGGAAAGGAGAATCGTTCCTGTGCCGCGAACGTCCGTGCCTTTTGGGTATCGGCCGCGTCGTCGACGTTGATGGCTAGAATCTGCAGTGGGCGCGCGCGCTGATGCAGAAGCCGCAACTGATCGGCGCACAGCGGCGCCCTCGTCGCCCAAAAGTTGAGCAGGACAAACCCGCCTCGCAAAGTTTTGAGTTCGCGCATATTGCCGGTGAGATCAGGCAGAGAAAACTCCGGCGCCTTTAACGGTTCAAGCAGCCACGTCTCTATCTGCGAAGGTAGCGGTTCTAACCTCGGCGACGGTCCAGCCTGCGTCCAGGCCGCGGGCGGCGCCGCGAAGGGCTTGGCCACAAATTCAGCGGAACCCTCGGAAATTTCGATCCTATGGTCGGCCGGTATGCGTTCAAATTTCTGCACCAGCCCGCTGGGCCATCGGACCGTGGCTCGGATACTGTCTTCCGGTTTTCCAACTCCAAAGAAAACTTCTTTCGAGTGCTGGGCAAGAAACCCTGACCCTGCCTGCAGATACTTTGTCTGCCGCAGCGCCCCCACGTCAATCGTGATCGAGGTTCCAATGCCATCGCGATTGCTCTTTTGCCCTCGTAAGCGAAATGCGATGGAAGAGCCAAGATCCCTCATCCCATTGTGCAGAATCCGTAGTTGAGGGGCATTCCGGTTCTTGAGAATGACCTCTAACCGTCCGTCGTGGTCGAGATCCGCAAGAACAAACGACCGGCTGTCTTCAGGAAAGTCTAATCCCACCGTGCCCGAAACCTCGGTAAACGTGCCATCGCGGTTGTTGGCGAACATGACATTGCGTTCGAAACCACTCCAGGAGCTATCGGATCGAATCAATTCGTTGAGGGCATTCCAACCGTGCTCGTAAGCTGGCGACGGAGTCGAGTCCTGGGGGGATTTCGCCACAACCTGGCGCCAGAAAAACGAAGCAAGATCGCTCTCATCCGGCTCGGGGTCGCTGCGCTTCGGTGCAGAGATATATCCATTGGCGACGTAAAGGTCGGGGTAGCCATCATGATCGAAATCCCAGAAGTCTGAGCACCAGGACCATCGTCCCATCTCCACTCCGGCTTGCTTGCCGATGTTTTGAAAGGTCCCATTCCCCTGGTTTCGGTACAGCGAATTGCCGCGTGCGTGGCGCCGATAGAGTGCGCGGATCTCTTCCGAAGCTTTTTCTTGAAAGCGCTTTTGCCCGGAAACCCGCTGTCCCGCGGAGGACCACATGTTCGCGGCATAAATGTCCTGGTTTCCGTCATTATCGAAATCGGCCCAGCTGGCACTCATGCCGGCTCCCGCATCCTCAACGTGGGCCTGGCTGGAAACTGCGGAGAAGCTTCCATTACCGTTGTTGCGGTACAGGTTGCCACGCCCGAAATCGTTGGCCACATACAAATCAGGCAAGCCGCCGGCTTCGGCGTGGCCCCAGGCGCAGGCGAAACTATAGCGGTCATTCTCAGCATTCAATCCGGCCGCTTCGGTCCTGTCGACAAAAGTCGCGTTGCCTTCGTTGTGCAGTAGAAAATTTGGTGGACCATTGCGGGCGTCGAAGTAGGGTATCGGGTAGTGATACTGGTCGAGCCCCAGGTAGTAGCTGTACAGGCAGAAGTAGATATCGAGACGTCCGTCGCCATCGTAGTCGGCCAGAGCCGCATGGGTGAACGTTCCCTGCGGAGGATTCTTGAACTGGAAAGCGTCGCGCTTGATCGAGAATGTTCCGTCGCCCTGATTCAGGAAGAGCAGGGGACCGCTGCCGCAGACCAGAAGCAGATCCTGCCGCCCCTTATTCTCAAAGTCGGCGAACAGGGCGCACGCGGTACTGTCCAGCACACCGACTCCAGCTTTTTCGGTTACGTCTTCCAGGGTTCCATCGCCGCGGTTGCGGTAGAGCCGGTTGGGCAACCCTGAGGGTTGGCAGACATAGAGATCATCAAAGCCGTCGTTGTCGAAATCACCCACCGCCACACCGTTGTTGCCGTAAACCTCAATCCCGCACGCGCCATCGAGGACCGTGCGCCAGTAGTCGGAGCCACGAAGCATCTGCCCGGTATACGACTCCGTGCGGCCGAGAGCCTGCGGCGTGACGTCGAGAAACGCCGGTCCGCGGGTGACGCTCACCGTTTCTTCGGTGGCCTCCCACCTCCGGGCCTTCCACGCCCTCGACTCATCGCGCAACCACTCGGTCCGCCACGATCCGACCCGCTCCTCATGCTGCTCATTGCTCTGGTGCAAAACCAGGTCATAGTGAATGTCCAGCTGAAGCGCCAGGGGAGCGCTCGAAATCTCTTCAATACCGGTGATTTCAAACTCCGCGGTTTCAACCCGTGAGACCCGTCCCAGCCAGGTACGCATCTGCTCCAGAAATCGCTCTCGTCCGGGAACCACATGGCTGCTGAAGCGTCTTCTTTTGCAACTGATCCCGCTTCCTGTGCGCAGCATGATTTCCGTTTCGGGAAGCAGCGGAGAGGTTTCGATCGACTCGCGCAGTGATTTTGCTATTGGGGAAAGGTCGGTCGCCGATATTTTGAGGGCCCGGCTCCATAGTTTGAGGACGGTCTGGATCTCAAAGGCGTATTTCTCAGTTACATATTCATCCGACCCCGGGGCAACCAGGCGGAGGACATCTTCCAGAGGAGATCGCGCCGGATAGTGCGGTGTCAGATGAACATCGGAGAAAGGGAAAGCGCGATTCTCACCTGCCGAGGCCGCCGGGAATCCGAGCAGAAGCGACGATCCATGCAGGGGGGCAGCACGGAGAACCAAGGACGCCAACCCCATGGTCTTGAGGAGCGACCGTCGGGAAAGCAGCCGGTCTTCGTTTTTGTGACGCGACATCCCTGAAGTGTTCGGCAGAGCCGGCAAATGCTTGCATCCTAGCACCAAGACAGAGTCCAGCCCAAAAAACCAGATCCATCCGGACATTTGGCGCTTCATGGCGTGAAGGGATCTCCAACTTTCGGTTGACAAAGATTATTTCGGTGAACTAGATTTCTTGGCGGACGATGTAACCGGTTACTTGGCAGCCGAAAACGGCTGCCCATTCGAGTCGGCGCCCACGTAGCGCGATAGAACCACGCAGCATTTTGGTTTGGAGGATCTGTGATGAGCAGTAGTCGCCTCTCCCCTCGCTGGATCACGTCTCTCGGCTTCCTAACCCTTTTCGCTTTGTTCTTGCTCCTGATGCAAACTCAGTATGTGTTCGGACAAGTGGACGAAGGCGCAATTACCGGAACGGTGCAAGATCCTACCGGCGCCGTCATTCCCAATGCACAGGTGACTCTCCTGAATACCGATCAGGGTATAACGCTAAGCGGCACTACCAACGGCGGCGGCGTATACACTTTCTCCCCGGTCAGAATTGGGCACTACTCACTGTCGGTTGCTTCTCCTGGTTTCACTACCACCCACCAACAGAATTTGCAGGTGACCGTGGGTCAACAGCTGCAGGTAAACGTGCAGCTTAAACCCGGTGCCGCGTCGCAGACTGTGGAGGTGAATACCACACCGCCGGAGCTGCAGACCTCAGAGTCCTCCGTCGGTCAAACGGTCACCAGTCAAACCATCAATAATCTGCCTCTTAACGGGCGCAATTTTACCTTTCTGGCCCAGCTGGGCGCCGGCGTAAACACGCCGCAAGCGGACACACGAGGAAATGCGGCATCGGGTGCATTTACCGCCAACGGTCTGACCCCCGCGCAAAACAACTACCTGCTCGATGGCATTGACAACAACTCCAACGCCGTCGATTTTTTAAACGGGACCAACTACATCGTTCTTCCCCCACTGGATGCGATCCAGGAATTCAAAGTGCAAACCGCGGATTTCAGCGCCGAGCTCGGTCGTTCCGCGGGCGCAGTCCTTAATGCCACCGTCAAGTCCGGGACCAACAGCATCCACGGCGCGGCCTGGGAGTTTTTCCGCAACGACAAGCTCGATGCCGCGGATTGGTTTGAAGATAACCAGGGCATTACGAAAGGGGAGTTGCGCCAGAACCAATTCGGAGCGGCTGTCGGCGGTCCGATCATCAAAAACAAAATTTTCTATTTTGGCGACTATGAGGGCCTGCGGCGTGTCCAGGGCAATACTCAATCCGGTGTTTCCGTGCCGACCGCGGCGGAGCGCAGCAGCGGTTACACCAACCTCCAGGACATCGTCAGCGGCACCCCCAGGCCCGACGCACTGGGGAGAGAGATAACGCCGGGTGTCGTTCTGGATCCCGCCACCACGCGGGCGGTCGCGGCGGGAGCGATTGACCCCTTGTCCGGCTTCGCAAACCACTCAAACAGCATCGTCTATGTTCGCGATCCGTTCAGTAGCGTTTGTGGACCCGCCACTCAGAATTTTACGCTCGCCGCCTGCCCCGACATCAATATTCTTCCCGCAGGCCGGTTGGATCCAAACGCTATCAAACTGTTGAATCTCTATCCGAACCCGACCTCTGGAGGGGTCACTTCAAATTTTGCCTCCAGCCCCGCCCTGTTTGAGCACCGTAATGCCTTTGACGTTCGGGTCGACTTTGATATCACCCAGAAAGACCAGATCTTTACCCGCTTTAGCTGGGTGGATGACCCGCAGTTTATTCCCGGCCCGTTCGGAGGCGTAGCCGACGGTGGCGCTTTCCAGGACGGCGATCAGAGTGCAAAATCCTATCAGTCCGCCTCCGCCTGGACCCACGTCTTTTCCCCGACCCTGATTAATGTGGCGCGCGTAGGAGTAAACCACCTTCTCACCTCGCGATACGGACCAGTCGGCAGTCAGCTTGGCATTCCGGCGCAATATGGAATTCAGGGCATCCCGCAGGTGGCCGAAAACGGAGGCCTTCCCCAAATCTCCATCAGTGGGCTGCAGACGCTGGGGAGCAATGCTTACCTGCCTTCGGACGAAGTCAGCGATACTCTCCAGGTCACCGACGACTTTACCAAGATTTACGGCCAGCATAGCTTCAAGATGGGAATCGAATTCCAAAACGTTAAATTCTCCACCTTGCAGCCGGCGTATTCGCATGGCGAATTCGGTTACAACAGCAATAGCGGTACGGTCAGCTTCACGGATATTCCGAGTGTCGGCGGGGGCGCGACAGGTCGCGCCCAATTCCTGCTGGTTCCAGAAGCGTCAACCGTTCAGGGTGTGGATTACGTCGGCGGCGCCGATCAGGTGCAGGCGTCGAACATCAACAAGACCTACGATGAAAAGAAGTATTTCGCGGCTTATTTCCAGGACGACTGGAAGATAACCCCTAAGCTGACTCTTAACCTTGGCTTGCGCTACGACTGGTTTGGACCGTTGCTCGAGACAAATGGCGGACAGGCTAACTTCATCCCCGGCCCCAATCCGTTTAGCGGTCCGGCCTTTTTGCTCCCAGCGACGGGCAAGGACAACAGGCAATTGTCTTCGACGGCTAATAATCCATCCCTTAATGGTCACGGTTTTCTCGATCTGTTGGCTAAGGATGGCATTGCCCTTGAAGAGACCAATAAATATGGGCAGGGATTGACCCAAACGCAAAAAACCAATTTCGCCCCGCGCATAGGTTTCGCGTATCAAGCCAGCGATAAGTTGGTGGCGCGAGCCGGCTTTGGCCTCTTTTACAACTCATTCGATAATCAAGGCTATGGGCCGAATATCGGCGAGAACTATCCCTTTGTGTTCAATTTTAACTACCAACAACAGAACCTGGGCATTCCGAGCGTCACACCCATAAGTGCCGGTTCCCCGTGGGCAGGCTGTTCAACCGCGGGTCCGGGTCAAACCGCGACCCTCAGTTCTGGTTTCTCCTGCATTGGATTTTCACCTCTTGATGTGAATGCCCAGTCACTGGCGCTGCAGGGACTTCAGTTCAATTACCAAACTCCCACCACGATAAGCTCTAACCTCTCAGTGCAATACTCACTCACCCATACTTTGTCCGCCCAGGTCGCATATGTGTATACGCGGGCGAACCATCTTCAGGTGGGCATCGGCGCTAACAATGTGACGCAAATCCTGCCGGCCGGTGCAAATACAAACACTGCAGTCCCATTTCCGGATTTTGGACATGGTTCGAGTTACAACACCACGATCGGAACCAGCAACTACAATGCAATTCAAACCAGGCTGGAACAGCAATACGGCAACGGTTTGCAATTCCTTGCCACCTACACCTGGTCGAAAACCCTTGGGGATGCTCAAGACCTTCTCAACGGTGGAAGTCTAAAGGGGTATCGCGCACCGGAAGTGCCGGGTTATGGTCCCGAATACGATTATGGACTGATCGATTACGATATCCGCAACGTGTTCCATTTGAGTGGCGGCTACGAGCTGCCGTTCGGAACGGGAAAGAAATACTTCGGCAATACCAGCAAGGCGGAGAACTTGGTGGTTGGAGGGTGGAGCGTAAACGTGATCAGCGGACTCCAGGGCGGCCAACCGGTTACTTTCAATTGTCCAACGTCAACCACCTCCGGAACAAACTGTTACGACGTGAAAGTTCCCGGACAGAGTCAGAAACTTGGATTTCACACCGACGGGAATGGAAAGCAGAATTGGATTGGGAATCCGGCGGCCTTCCAACAACCCTGCCCGCTGGATGCTGCTCCAACCACCGGTTGCTTGACGAATGTGCCGATTCTGGGCGGTAGCCAAGGGACGCTCTCAGGACCGGGTCTAGCAAAGTTCGACTTCTCGGCGTTCAAGGCGATCCCCATCAACGAGCGCTTCTCCATGCAATTCCGGGCCGAGTTCTTTAATATCCTCAATCACCCGACTTTCAATGCGCCTAATTTCGGCGGCAACGGCGTGACCGCGATTTCGAACTCGGACAACTTCACCAGGAGCAACTTCGGCGAAATTGGATCGACTCGGTTTGCTCCGTACGACCCGAGACAGATCCAATTTGCTCTCAAGCTGTATTACTAAGTTAAGATGAAGACACCCCGGCGACGGCACGCTAACCGGCGGCCGGGCTTGGGGTGTTCTTCTGCGTAGCGACAGGCTCACGCGGTGATTGAGCATTTTTACTTCTGGTGCAGAGTGGATTAGCCAATATCGACGCTGGTTTTCCTCAAGAAAAGCAGCACATGGCTGGTCTTTCCGGGGCATCGTAGAAGTAAAAATGCTTATTAGAGGTGGACCGTGAGCAAAAGGCCCCGGCTTCGGTGGGCAATTGTTTCTTCTGTTGCGGTTTGCACGTCCTTTGCCGCCGCCGAGAACCGCCCGAGCCCTAAGCTGGATCAGGAGTTTCAGTCCGCGGTCGCCTATTACCACGCCGGACAATTCCCCTTGGCCGCCTCTCAGCTGGAAAACCTCCTACCGCGAGTTCCCAAGAGCTTTGAGGTGCACGAGCTGCTGGGTCTGGTCTATGCCGCGCAATCAAAGGATGCGAAGGCCGTCGAACAGCTGCAACTGGCGGCATTTTTGAAACCAGACTCAGCCGCTGCCCATACCAACCTCGCGGCGGCCCTGGTACACGCCGGCAACTCCGAATTAGCCGGGCAACAGTTCCGCAAGGCGCTTGATCTTGAGCCGCACGACTACGATGCCAACCACAACCTGGGTGAGTTCTACATGCAGACGGGGAAGATCGCAGAGGCGACTCCTTTTCTGGAAGCGGCGCAGCGCATCACACCTACCGCGTACGATAATGGTTACGTTTTGGCGCAGGCGTATTTGGCGATCGGCCGTCTTGCGTCCGCGACGCAGCTTATTCAGGGTTTAGTACAGCAAAAAGACACTGGAGAACTGCATAACCTGCTCGGACAAATCGAAGAAAAGGACGGAAAATTCGTTGACGCGGCCAATCAGTTTGGGATCGCCGCGCATATGGATCCGAGTGAAGACAACCTCTTTGACTGGGGAAGTGAGTTCCTGCTGCACCGGACGTACGAACCGGCGATAGATGTTTTTGAGCAAGCTACCGAACGCTATCCGAATTCGCCGCGGTTGATGATCGGGCTGGGCATGGCCCTGTCCTCTCGAAGTAAGTATGAGGATGCGGTCCAATCCCTGCTCAAGGCGGCCGATCTCGATCCTGCCGACCCTCGCTGTTATCGTTTTCTCTCCCACGCTTACGACCTTTCCCCCAACCCGTCGGAAGACGTAGTCCAGAGATTCCGGCGTTATTCCGAGCTCCAGCCCAGCAATGCAATGGCCCAGTTTTATTACGCGATGAGTTTGTTGAAGGGAAAAGCGCCGGAAGAATCCAGTCCAGAATTCCACGTGGTGGAGTCCCTGCTGCAAAAGTCGATAGCGTTGGATGGGACGTTTGCCGAAGCGCACCTGCGACTAGGCAATCTCTACGCCGATCAGCATGACTATGCCAAGTCGTTTCCGGAGTATCAGCGTGCCGTGGAACTGAATCCCAATCTTCCCGACGCCCACTACCGTCTTGGCCAGTATTATGTTCACGCCGGGCGCAAGGATCTTGCCCAGCAGGAATTCGATGCCTACCAGCGGCTTCGGGCAAAGTATCTGGCCGAGCTCGACAAGGAAGGGGCAGAGGTGCAGCAATTTGTATATGCTGCCAAGGCAGCGCCTTCCACCAAGCCGTAATCCACCCAACTGGCTGGGGACAAACTCTGAACGAAGGGCACGGCTTCAGCCGTCAAGTTTCGGGACATGGTTTACAGAATGTCTCCGGACATCGTTTACAGTTTTGTGTTTCGCAGATTGGTTGAGGACGAGATGGGTGCCGCGCCCACAGCGCTCCTGCGGCAGGCCCCACGGCACGCCGGGGCAGGCGGGGCGGGCCAAACGGGGATTGCAACCCAGCCCTTCCGGGCTGGGCTGACGTTTTAGCGGACGGCCCTCCGGGCCTCGACGGGATCTGGGCTCAGAGGTAACCGTTCCCATCCTTAACTCAACGGGATTTCAATCCGGCTCTTCCAGTTCTCGCACATGGCCTGAAGCATGTCTTTCTTTCCTGAGGCGTGCGGGCTTTAAAATGCGCGCGGGGGGGTTGTCGAAGGCCCTGTTTTTGTAAAATTCGATAAAATTCAATGCTTTTTAGCGTTTTGGAGACAGGAACAGCCTTTGCATGGGTTTTCATTTTCCCGGAGAGCTTAGCGGCGGCGGGCGAAGGGGTTCCTTTTTATGGAGAAGGGGACTCTGGTGTCGGGAGCAACATAATCGGCCATGGGGACACGAGGCGCCCATGAGGTAGTTGGCGAGGGGTTCAAAGGGGCGCCAAAGAAGCTGGGCTCGCCAGGGTCAAGAGTTGGTTCCGGGGTAAGACCTGAAACGGGAGGCGCGCCACTGCCCCCGCCGGAAGGGGATTGGGGCTCGGAGGCGGCTTCTTCCTGGACAGGGGGCGGGGTTGGCTCGGGGTCCACGTCCCCGCACTGCTTACGAAGCCACGCGGAAGTATAGATTTGCGGAGTAACGGGCGGAGTGGCGGGTTTGTTCTGGGCGGCAGCGGCCCGGCGATCAGGGATCAAGCCTTCGATGGCGATGATCATGGAGAGGGCCTTGACTTGGCCGGTAATGCTGCCGCGGGTCATTTCGGGGCTCAGGTTGGCGAGTTCCCAGAGGCGGCCCAGGACCTGGTCGCTCCCAAGATTGAACCGGCGCTGTCCGTCCACGGCACGCCGGGACAGGTCGGTATCCTGCTCGAGGAGCTGTTGCTGGACGGCGGCCCGATGCTCAAGCATGTAAGCGCGGACACGAGGCTTGGATTTGGTGTAGGCGGCGGTTTCGGGATTGAGACCGACGGCTTCCGCGGCGCGGCGGTCATTCATGGTTCCGGAAAGGATCAGGCGAGCAAAGGCGATTTCCTGATCGGTGATGGGATCGCTGACAGTGTTTCGGGGCATAGGTAGTCTCGTTCCTTGGTTTGCTGGAGATTGGGTTGGATTTGTTTGCTGCTCTATTCGTGACAGAAAGGGAGCGAGAGCCGCGGTAGGCCACTTATGGCTGGTGTTGGTGATTTTGAGACAGGGATAGAGTAAGGCACCGGACAGCGGTGAAGCTATCCTTCGCTCACGCGGAAGGCCGAAACTACCGGCAACTGCCGGCCAGGGGGCGGTTGCGTGAGGAGCCGTCGCCTGCCGATATCTTCTACTCTAAGAGATAAAGCTTTTCCTGGCTTGATGTAAGTGGCGAGATGCTTTTTTCGGCACGGGAGTACCCACCCAAAGGTCACTTGGGTTTCGGTAGGCGCGTTGGCAGCGGAGATAAAACGCGGAACATACCGTCTAGCCTCACTTAACCCGCACCGTAGGTTCCACCGACAACCCAGGACGTAACAGGTGATCCTTATCCTCATTTCGATCCGTAAGATCGATGCGGACCGGAATGCGTTGCACGACCTTCACGTAATTCCCAGTCGCATTCTCCGGCGGAAACAAGCTCAGCACCGAGCCGGTCGCGCCCCCGATCTGGGTCACCTTACCGTCGTAGTCACGCCCATAGGCGTCCACATGAATCTTGACCCCCTGCCCGGGACGCATCAGCCGCAATTGTGTTTCCTTGAAATTAGCGGTGATCCATATATCGTCGAGAGAAACCAGCGTCATCAGGTTTTGTCCTACGCTGACGTTCTGCATCACTTCCAGGCTCTTCTTGGTGATGATGCCATTCGCCGGGGAGACAATCTTGGTATAGCCCAGGTTCAACTTGGCCTGCGCCAGCGCTGCACGTGCCTGCTCCACCTGTGCGGCCGCCTGGTCTGCCTTCGCCTTTTGAATCTTCACCTGGTCCGGCGCAGTTTGCGCAGTCTTTAACTCTGCCTGGGACTGAACCACCCGGTCACGGGCAATGCGCACCGCGTCCTCGGCGGCAATCTCGCTGGCCTTCGCTCCCAGCAATGCAGCCTTGGAGGCATCCGCCGCGGCCACGGTGGCGTCGAACTGCTGTTTGGAAATGACATCTTTTTCCACCAGCGGCGTGTACCGCTTCAAATCCAGTTGAGCTTTGATGTTATTTGCGTCCGCCTGCTGTACCTGGGCCTGCGCCGCTTCTAACTGACGCTGCGCTTGCTGCACGGTGGCGTCGGAAGTGCGCACTCCGGAGAAGGCCGACTGCAGGGTGGAACTGGTGTTAATGCCGATGACGGGTACGTTTACCCGCACTGCCTCATAGTTGGCCTCAGCGCTCTCCAGGCTGGCCTCGTCCTGCTGCACCGCCACTTCAAAATCCTTGGGATCGATTTCAGCAATCAAAGTACCGGCCTGCACGTATTGATTCTGGTCGACGTTAACCCTGATAACCTGCCCCGCAACCCGGGCACTGATTTGAATCAGGTGACCATCCACCTGGGCGTCGTCGGTGTCTTCGTAGTACGTGGAGTGCCACCAGAAGAGCAGCGCGCCCACGATAAGAACGGCGACCACGCCCATGACGATGAACCTGCGCCTGCCCTTCTTGCGCGGAGGGTTGTCGAGGTCCTGCTGGTCATTGTTGTCGGCCTGAGGACCCTCTTCTTCGACGGTAGTTGCACGGCCTGATTCAGCATTCTGTTCCGCCACCGCTACTTACCTCCCACATAATCCTTGTAATTTGTTTGTGCAATGCCCAGTGCCCGGGCGAGAGACAGCTTCGCCACGTTGTGCTGGTAAAGGCTGGAGACCAGCTGGTCGTCCGCCTGGGCCATCGAGGCCTGGGCTTGCGATACCGCAAGGTTGTCGGCCACGCCGGCTGCGTATCGCTGCTGCGCTTCGCTCAGAGCTTCCGTCGCCAATTCTGCGTTGCTGCGCGAAACGGCAACCTGCTTCGCTGCGGCCTGAATGTCGAGAATACTGTCGCGCACGTCAGCGCTGATCTGGCCGCGCAGATCGTTTAACTGTGCCTGTTTCTGTTCCAGTTGCGCTTGCGCGTCGCGCGCGTCACCGCGCAGTTTGGCTTCTTCGAACAAGGGCACGGAGGCCGTGCCGGTAACGTCGAAGGTCCCATGCGAATGCCCCAGTGTGGGGCCAATCACCCCGTAGTCTCCGGAAAAAGCGATCGTGGGGTAACGTTCCGCTGTGGCCGCCGATCGTGAGGCTTGGGCGCCCTCCACCTGCTGCTGTAACGCTTGCAGATCATGCCGGTGAGCAAGCCCCTGTTGCACCGCCGCATTTGGGTCCAGGTTGTCCAGCGCCTGAAAGGGGGCCTGGTCGCTCAACTTGTAACCTTGTTCCAGGGGGAGCCCAATGGCGCGCGCCAAAGCGATTTTGTCTTTCTCATACTGGTTTTGCGCACTGATCAAGGTCTGCTGTTGCGTCTGGTAGTCCACCCGGGCGCGAAGCTCGTCCAGCAGTGGCGCCGTACCCGCCTGGTGGTTCGCTACGGCTTGATCGAGCGACACCTTGGAGGTGTTTACCTGGGCTTGGGCCGATTGCACCCGCGACGCATCGGCGATGCAGAGTAGATACGCATTGCCGACCGTAAGCACCACCATGTCCTTTGCGTCCTCGATCGAGAGCCTGGATCCCTGGAAGTCATGTTTAGAGGCCAGGTAGTTTTGCAGAGACGACAAATTCAAGAGCGACCACTGCACCGAACCCCGGATGTCTGTGTATCCATAGGGCCCGATGATGGCTGGGAAACCAGGGATCTTCAGACCTTCCGCCTGCAGGTTCGTTTGCTGTACAGCCTCTTTGGCCGAAGCATTGACGGTGGGCAACAGAGCCTGCAGTTGCTGCAACTGCTGCGCTGCTGCCGACCCCGCGTTCGTCCCCGAAAGCACCAGCCCCAGGTTGTACTGCAAGCCCATCCGAATCGCCTGATCCAGCGAGAGCGGAAGAATACCTGGCACCGGTACCTGCTTTACGATGCTGCCCTGGTAGGTATTGCTATTTACCTGCGCCGGCGTCGCCTGTACCGATGCTCCACTCGAGCTACCGCCCGATGACCCACTGCCCCCCGCAGCCGTGGATTGTCCCGGCGACGCAGCCGGGACCTGTCCCGCTGCCATGGCCGGGAAAAAAGCCAGGCTGAGGAGCACCACTAGCGATCCCCACCCAGTGCCCCACAATTCACCCGACTTACGTCTCATCCTGCAGTCAACCTCGGCACGTAACCTGTGGCCCTGGAAAAAAAACCGGTAGCACCAACTTCGATGCCGAATTGCTTGTGAACTATTCAAAAAGAAGCCCGGCGCGTCCCGAACACACCGGTTTCGCGGAGAAAAAACCGGGCATAACGGAAGCAATAGTAAACTGCGGCAGATCGGGTGGCGAATGGCTTTGGGTTCAGGCCGGCATGAGTGCCGTCTGTGCACTCATCAGGCAGGTAGCCAGCGAACACAGCGCCTGGCGATAGGCAGTTCCAACCTGGTCTCGCCGCCACCCCTGCGCTCCCGTCGCTCCACTCTGGCGAAGGCTTTCCGCAGTCTGTTCACCGTCTTGTTCGGCCACCGCCCGCAACACAAAAATAGCCCGCAGCGCGGGCGCCAACCGTTCCAGCCATTCCCGCATGCCGGCGCGTCCCGCTCCGGATATCAATGCGCCGAACTGCTCTGCGGTTAAACCCGCTGCCTCAAGGTCATCGGTTTCAATACACACAGCGTCTGCGGGCTGCGATGTTGGAACCGCGAATGCTTCCGGATAGAGCCTGGCCAGCCGTTGCACAGCCATCCGCACCAGCAGAGTGCGCGCCTCAGAGTAAGCCAGCGTCTCCTCGGCGCATGGGTCGGCCTCGACCCTGGCCACGCATTCCTCCACCAGGGAAACTGCCTCCTCCTCGTCTCCCAGCATGAGTGCCGCGATCTGAAAAAGCTGCAAAGCCGTATCCTCAGCCATGAGTTGCCTGGCCTCCGCCACTGGGCCCAAATCTTGCTCATTCATGCGCGTCTCCTGGGGAAACCGTCGGGCAAACCGGCGGCTGGTCCGTAACATTGTCATCCTCCATCCTCCCGCAACCCCTCTCCAGGCGTCAAATCCTCTGCGCAGCATCGACAATTCCCGGCATAATGGTGGCTTTCATCACCGATTCATCTCCCTTTGCCTTTAGTAAGGTAGATAGAGCGAGTACGATCGGTGGTCGATCTTCTCTATGGACAATCTGGGCAGGGATCCGCAAAGTCTCTTTATCGGCCGCGATGAATCGTGGTTGAGCTTTAATCGCCGTGTGCTCGAAGAAGCCCAGGATGCGGACAATCCGTTGCTGGAACGGGTCAAGTTCCTGGCCATCACCGCCAGCAATCTGGATGAGTTTGTCGAGATTCGCGTTGCCGGCATCATGCAACGCATTGAAGACGGATATACCGAACCGGGCTTTGATGGTCTGACCCCGCGCCAGACTCTGGATGTCGTGGTCGACTACATGCATAACTTTGTCCGCGATCAGTACCGCTGCTGGACTGAAGACCTCCGCCCCGCACTCTTCAAGAACGGCGTTCGCGTGCTGGAGTGGAGCGATCTCGACGAGACCGCCCGCGCGCACGCCCTCAATTACTATCAGCGCGAAGTCGATCCCCTGCTGACGCCCATCACCATCGATCCTGCGCACCCCTTCCCCCGGGTCCTGAACAAGGCGCTCTGCCTGGCCCTGCTGCTGCGCCGCAAACGCAAGGGGGCCACCGGGGCTTTGCTGGGGGTACTTACTGTGCCCCGGGCACTCCCCCGCCTGGTGCCCTTGCCATCCAGCGCCGGAACCCACGACTTCGTCTTTCTTCATGACCTGATTGAGCACAACGCCGTGGGCATGTACCGCGGCTACGAAATCCTTTCGACCGCGGCCTTTCGCGTTACCCGCAACAGCAACCTCTATTTCCAGGAAGAAGAATCACGCAGCCTGCTCGACAGTGTGCGCTCCGAGCTGCACAATCGGCGCAAGGGCGACGCGGTGCGCCTGGAAATTGAAGAAGGCGCGGATTCCGAAATCGTCGATCGGCTGCGCATGAATTTCGAGCTTGAGGATATCCAGCTATTTTCAACCGACGGGCCGGTTAATCTCACGCGCTTAATGAACCTGTACACCGACACTCCGCGCCCGGATCTCAAATTCAAAGACTTTCTGCCTCGGGAACTGCGTCTCAACCGGCGTTCAGAAGACCTTTTCGATGAACTTCGTCATCACGACCTGCTGTTGCATCACCCTTTCGATTCCTATGACGCGATCGTCAACTTCATCCAGTTGGGTTCGCAGGATCCACGAGTTGTCTCCATGAAGCAGACCCTCTACCGCACCAGCTCCGACTCGCCCATGTTTCATGCTCTTACCGAAGCGGCGCTAACCAAAGAGGTGACCGTGGTGGTCGAGCTGATGGCTCGCTTCGATGAGGCATCGAATATCCGCTGGGCACGCAATCTGGAGGACGCCGGAGTGCTGGTCTTCCACGGCATTGTGGGCCTCAAGACGCACTGTAAGCTGGCTATGCTCATACGCCACGACCCAGATGGTGTAACTCGTCGATACGCTCATCTGGGCACCGGCAATTACAACCCCATAACGGCGCGCTTTTACACCGACATCAGTTTGCTGACTGCCGATCCCGAAATCACGGCCAGCGTGCATAGCGTCTTCAATTACCTCACTGCGCACTCTGAGTCCGACGATTACGCTCCTCTCCTGGTGGCGCCCCTAACCCTCGCAGAGAGCACCATCCGTATGATCCAACGCGAGACCGAGCACGCTGCGGCGGGGCGCCCGGCGCACATCATCGCCAAAATGAATTCACTTCTCGAACAGGCAGTCATTGAAGCGCTCTACGAAGCCTCCAAGGCCGGTGTGCAGATTGACCTGATCGTGCGCGGCATCTGTTCCCTTCGTCCTGGGATTCCGGGAGTGAGCGAAAATATTCGCGTGCGCTCGGTGGTTGGCCGTTTTCTCGAGCATAGCCGGATCTTCTACTTTGCCAACGGTGGAGAGGACGAGATCTACTGCGGCAGCGCCGACTGGATGCCGCGTAACCTCTTTGAACGCTGCGAAGTTGTTTTCCCCATCCGCGATGCCCAGATTCGCCATCGCATCCGCAACGAGATCCTGGCCGCCTATATGGCCGACACCACGAAATCCCGCTTGGAGACGGCCACGGGTGCCTACCCGCGCGTCCGCGCACCCGAGGGCAAGTCTTTCAGCGCCCAGGATTTTTTGATCCGCGTGGCCGAAGGGCGAGATTCCATTGACGGCATTCCGGAACCGGCATGGCAGCCGGAAGCAGCAGTCCCGGTCCTCACTGCCGAGGAGTCCAAAGCTCCGGCTAAACCACATCGTCGCAGAGCCGCGCGGAAGACTGCCGCGCCGGCGGTCTCCTGACTTTCGCCTCAGTTGGCCTGCTGTTCGATCAGGGTGAAACGTAAGCGCCCCGCATCCATGCGCAACCGCAGGTGACGATACTTCATCAGGTAGCCGATGCCGACCACCACGGCCGCGAAACCGGCGGCGGCGGCGATCCCCAGCGCCCAGCGCGGGCCCCACGCATCCGCTACCCAGCCGACAATAGGTGCGCCGATCGGCGTCCCGCCCAGGGCGATTGCCAGAAGAATCGCCACTACTCGTCCTCGCATAGCCGGTTCCGTTGACAACTGCACTATGCTATTCACCGTGGTGGTGAACGTCTGTGCGGACACGCCGATGACGACGAGCGCCAGGCCAAAAAGCCAGTAGTTGGGCATGATCGCAGAGAGGGCACAGCCGAAGCCGAAAATTCCGCCGCCCGCCAACAGGACGGCGATATGCGGTTTCTCACGTCGCGCAGCCAGCAGCGCGCCGGCGACTGATCCGATGGCCATGATCGAGCTCAAGAGCCCGTATTGGCCTGCGCCGGCATGGAAGACGGTGACCGACATGGTCGAGATGAAGATTGGGAAGTTGAGGCCGAAGGTGCCGATCAAAAACAACATGAGCAGCATGGCCTTCAGGTCGGGACGTTTCGACACGTATTTGAAGCCTTCCGCCAGGCTCCCGGCTGTCCGGTGGGGTCTGTCGGTGCGATGAAGTTCATCAATGCGCAGCAAACTCAGCGAGCAGAGCACGGCAGCAAACGATGCCGCGTTGAGCAGGAAGACCCAACCGGTGCCAACCGCAGCGATGAGCACACCCGCGACGGCGGGACCAATCATGCGCGCGGCATTGAAGGACGTGGAATTGAGCCCGACGGCATTTGCGAGGTCAGCTTCGACCACCAACTCCGAGACAAACGTCTGCCGGGCCGGCGAGTCGAAGGCCGAAACGCAGCCCAGTAGGAAAGCAAACACGTACACATGCCACAATTGGACCACTCCAGCGACCGTGAGAATCCCTAATCCCATGGCCAGCACTCCCATGCCCCCCTGGGTGGCGAACAGGAGTTTCCGCCGGTCGAGATGATCGGCCGCGAAACCCGTAAGCGGAAGCAAAAGAACCTGGGGTCCGAACTGGAGCGACATGACCACACCCACAGCGGTTGCATTGTGATGGGTCAGTTGGGTGAGGACAAGCCAGTCCTGGGCAGTCCGTTGCATCCACGTTCCAATGTTGGACACGAACGCGCCGCCGGCCCACATCCGGTAGTTGAACCCGCTCAGGGAACGAAAGGTTCCGTTCATCGCTTCTCGAGGAGATCGATAATCTCCTGCGTGGTGCCGGTTTCGCCCAAACGAGGAAAGATGCGCGTGATGCTATTGTGGTGAGCGTCGGGGTTCATATCCGTCATTGCGTCGACGGCAAGAGTAACGTGGAAACCATGTTCGTATGCTTGTCGCGCAGTCGATTCGACACCGATGCTGGTGGCGACGCCGCCGATCACCACCTGTGTCACGCCGAGCTTTTTCAGGTGCTCATAGAGGCCGGTGTTGGTGAAAGCTCCCCAACTCCGTTTGGTCACCGTGTGATCGTCCGGCTGCTGGTTCAGCTCCGGAACAAGATCCGTCCAGCCAGCAGGGAAGTCTCGCGTGTTACGAGACTGTTCCGTCCGTCCAGACGCGCCTCCGGCAACATTGACCAGCACTACAGGCAAACCGTGCCTGCGGAACGCGGCGGCCAACTTGCTCGCCTGTTTGACCACCTGGTCGGTCGGGTGTGCGGTAGGCAAACCGATGATGCCTTTTTGCAGATCGATCGTGATGAGAGCGGTTTTGGGATCAAGGGCGGTGACCGGCACTGTTTTCTCCTTCAGCGAGACGTTTGAGTAAGTTGACCGCGGTCGCGAGTTCTTCTTGTTCCCCCGGCGAAAACTTGCTTTGGATGGCGCGGAACAGCCAGTCCTCCTTCGCCGCGCGACCAGCTCTAATCCACTCCTGGCAGCCGGCAGTGAGCCACAGGATCGTTTGCCGTCCGTCTTTAGGATCGGGTGAACCACTCACCAGGCCAGCCGACTCAAGGGCGGCGACGGTAGCACCCATCGATTGCGGGCGCATGCCTTCGGCTCGGGCGAGGCTTGTCACCGTGGCCGGACCCTCTCGTTCCAAGCGGCTAAGCACCGACATCTGCGACCATGTGAGATCACCGAAGCTGGCCTGCTCCCGCAGTCGCCGCCTCAGCTGTCCAACCACAACCCGGAGTTCGCCCGCCAACGCCAACGCATGCACGTCATCCATCGTTCTTAGTTTAGCAGATAAGAAGGCAAGCTACAAAGGCTACCTTCATATTTGCATCCGCCAAATAGGCATGGGTCAAGCCCTGCCCTTCGTACAGCGATTTTTTCCGCAGCCTCTCTGGACGTTTCTTGCCCATCGAATTCCGAAAGCAAAGATGGCGCCTAGGTTCCCAGCGCGGTCAACGTAAACTGAAACTTGGCACAACGCCTCTACAATCTGGCGGAATGGTGGCATTTGCTCAGCCTCGATGCACCTACGGTCGCCGCGCTCTGGTCATGGTTCTTTGTCCGCGCCATGCATCTTCATCTATCGCTTGTCCAGTCGATGCTTCTCCCTCTTGGCACCTGGTTGCTTTACGTCGCTGACCGCATTCTCGATGGATTCCGCCAGTCCCAGCGCGCGCTGCTTCGCGAGCGCCATCATTTTCATGCCCGCCATCGCATAGCTTTTCTATGGGCGGCTTCGCTTCTAGCCGTACTCCTGGCTTGGTCCGTCCTCACCCGCATGCGCCCCCAGGCCATCCGCGACGACTTGTGGATCGGGGTCTTCGCCCTGCTTTATCTCCTGGCTGTTCACGGCGGGGCGCGCCGCCTGCCTAAGGAGCTTGCCGTCGCCATCTTGTTTGCTGCGGCGACCGCCGTTCCCGCCTGGTCTCGCCTCAGCGCGGCCGGCGGATTGGGCAAAGCGCAGCTGGCGCCCGCGATCATCTTCTTTGCCCTGCTCTGCTGGATCAATTGTGTGGGCATCGAGAAATGGGAGGGCGGCAACCTCTACGCGACGACCCGCTGGGCCAGCCTGCACCTGCGGTCGATCGTAACCATGATTGCGCTATTCTCGCTGACCGCAGCCCTGCTTGCGCCTACGCGCGGGCTGGCGATGGTTTATCTCGCGGCCCTTATCAGCAGCGCGCTGCTGTTTGCACTGGATGCGCGCAGTTCGCAGCTTTCGCCCCTGCACCTGCGCATTGCCGCCGATGCCGCGCTGCTGACCCCGCTGGCCCTGTTCCCATTCGCCCGATGAGCTTGTTGACCCGGCAACCCTGTTCGCCACCCCTACCTTTGCCAGGCAGAGACGAGAATGCCCAAAGGCGGGTCAATTTCGATCGCCTCGCTCGCCCCTACCGATGGCTCGAATATATGAGCTTTGGACCATGGTTAGCCCGCTGCCGGAACGCCCAACTTGTACATCTCATCGGTGCGCGCCACGCTTTGCTGTTGGGAGATGGGGACGGACGCTTCCTGGCCCGTCTGCTGGAAGCCAATGCGACCATCACTGCGGACGTCGTCGACTCCAGCCGTTCCATGCTCGCGATTCTCGAACGTCGCGTTCGCAGATCTGGCCCGCAAGCCGGCCGGCGCATTTGTCTGCATCACGCCGATGCTCTCGAATGGAACCCCACCGGGCGCTACGACCTGATTGTTTCGCACTTCTTCCTTGATTGTTTTTCCACTCAGCAGTTGGAGCAACTGTTCGATGCTGTCCTTCCCCATGCTCTCCCGAGGGTGCAATGGGTCATCTCAGAGTTCGCCATTCCACGAAATGCCTTCGCCGCATATCTCGCGCGTCGGATCATCCGTTTGCTGTATCAGGTTTTCGGTTGGACTACCGGCCTTCCCGTGCGAGCACTCCCCGACTACGCGACGGGTTTGCTCCGCCACGGCCTCGTCCTCAACCACGAGCGCCGCTACCTGGCTGGCCTATTGTGTACCCAGGTATGGAGGCTGCCAGTTTCCTGATGGCAGAGCACTCTTTAGCATGATGAAAAAAGAACCCCCGGGAGATCGGCAATCACCGAGGGATTGTCGGGGAACTCGGAATGTGTCAGAGTTTTTGCATGGACAAGGATCGCATCATCGGCATCTTGCAAGAGCATGCCCCGGAGTTGAAGGCAGCCGGCCTTGCCCATTTGCGCGTGTTTGGGTCAGTTGCACGTGGTGAAGCGTCCCCTCAATCCGATGTCGATCTCATGGCCGACTTCGATAAATCGAAGCGCGTCACGCTGCTGACCGTCGGTAGGCTTGAGAGCCGGCTTGGGGATTTGCTCGGCGTGAACGTCGACTTGTCCGCTGCCGATTGGATGAAAGAGCCTGTTCGTAGACAAGCCCTACGGGAGTCAGTCCTTGCCTTTTAGCGATGTTCGGGGGCAGT
>DASRRN010000461.1:0-3729 GCA_035695685.1 Acidobacteriaceae bacterium
AGGGAACCTCGAGGATGCCTATCTTGCCTATGCCGTTGGGAGCTTTTCAACCACCGAAGCCCGCGTACAGGATCTTGCTGCGGTACCCACCTGATGGTCACGGGTACATCTTTTCATGCGCTGTAATCATCTTCCATCCCCGGGTCTGTGCGAGGTCTTTGAACTCGGGATTGATGATGCGAATGGGGTTGATTGGGGAGCTTGGGGCATTTTCACCAGGGCTAAACAGGCTGCGGAAAAACCGAATTCTTTGAAGGGGACGGCCTTCAGGCCGTCCGTAAGTGATTGAAAATCTGTTCGGCTTTAGCCGCTGAGGGGACGGGTTTCGCCCCCCTGTTCGACCTTTTTCCGCAGCCTGTAAAGCCCTTATTTGCAAGATAAAGCGTTCTCGCGGGTTTGAAAACCCGCTTCCCCGGACTGAAGTCCGGGGCTGGCACGGATCATGCTTTAGCCTGTCACAAACTATGGTGCCTAGGGTTCGCTGCCTGCCGCCCTGGTTTGAAATATGTAGAGAAACTCCAGACCTAGGACTGCGTCTTGGGTATTTCCAGACATCCCAGCGGGACTGAATTGTTTCTACAGAATTTTACGTGCCCCGCGGCGAACCAACTCCGTGGTCACCCCATAGATCGCGTGTGTGACCACCTCGCTGGCATGCTCGCGCGCAGGTTGATTTTCCGGGCTCTCGGTTAAGCCCATCATGGGCAACGCCGAGGCATGCGTGATCCCACACAGCATCAAGCCAAAGTTAGCTCCGAGTCGCTTCGTAACCACCGGCTGATACTCAGCCAGCGCTCCGTACACGCCACCCGCCAGCGCTCCAAAACCCCAGTGAATCGCGCGCACCGAGGCTTCCTCTGCTTTCTCACTCAGGGGTTGGTCGACCATTCGGTTCACCAGTACTGCGGGAGGAGGGATCTGCCCCTGGGTCCGTGGCGGATAGACGGCCTCCCCGGCGGCCTTGGCGGCCGCTCCCACCAGACCCCCAATGGCTCCCGCTAGAAATCCCTTCAACAGCGATCGCTGACGGCTAGGAGTAGCAGTTTCTTCGGTCGTTGTCATGTAGAGTGCGGCCTTTCGTCCTGTTAACCTAAATCGTCATCGTAGGCAATGCAAGGTTGGAGAAAGCATGGCCATCAGCAGGCAGTGGACCGAGTGGCATCTGACGCCCGGCGGTTGGGTTTCCGGATCGAGCCGCCGCGACGGGGAAGGGAACGTCTGGCGCGATGAGCCGGAAGACCGGATCATCACCTTTGTTTATCAGGAGCAGATCGGGAAGACTCACCCCGAGCCGCAAGTCACCGTGCAGGAATCCTGGCGATCCAAGGCCGCGGGGGCCGGCGCTGACATCGAAAACTTACTCGCTCGGCACGGCCCTTGTCCGCAAAGGCTTTAAGCAAATATCTAAACTAAGCGGTCGTCTTGGAGCACAGCTCATTGATCGCCCGCGTCAGTTCCTGGGCGATCATCGGCGCGGTCGCGGTTTCGATGGCGGAACGCTGCATCAGGTAGACCAGCTTGCCATCCCGCAGTATGGCGATCGCCGGCGAAGTGGGCGGATGACCCTCGAAATACGACCGGGCACGCTCCGTAGCTTCGCGATCCTGTCCCGCAAATACGGTGATGGACTGGTCGGGCAGGGTCTCGTTCTGCAGTGCTAACCTGACCCCGGGCCGCATCTTGCCTGCGGCACAGCCACAGATAGAGTTGACCACCAACATCGTGGTGCCTGGGTTTGCCAATGCCGCGTCGACTTCCTCTGCGGTGCGCGTTTCTTTGATGCCCGCGCGGGTAAGCTCTTCGCGCATCGGAATGACCATCATCTCGGGGTACATGTTTGCTCCTTGGAACACTTTTCTTGATTGTAAAGATTTGACCAGGGTTTCGCTAGTGAATATGCCCCGGCCCCACTCCTGGAAATTTGGTTGATTTAGAACGGTTGGATTCACCATCGTTCCGGAGTTGGCAATTCCGCTCGGCGCGCTATTAACGGTCACGGATGGTTGGCGCTGAGCCAGAGCGGGCCCGGTTGGGGAAGCTTGCGCGTCGGTATGCTTTTTCAATTTGGGTGCGGACGAACTGCGAGGTTTTGGGGCGGTTGGGGGTGGCGCTGGGATCGGTCCGGATTGCGGTGGGGTGACCGGCTTTGGGCGTAGGTTTAAAGCTGGGTAGGCGGGGATGAGATCTGTGTTAGGCGGCGCGCAAACCAGAAACCAGACCCAAACACCATCCCGATTACAATCACTGCGATAAATGGAGTTGACCACTTTCGATGCTGGACGTGGAAGTCTCTAGCCCTTGCGGCAAGCTGAACGGTAGCATTGGCAGCCGTGGCATTTCGCCAGAGGTTCGACAATATCGCAAGGACATCAAGTGGCATTTAGTTCAAGTATGAGCCAATTTTGCTGCGCGCAAGGGATCGAGTTCGTGCCCAGTGGGCCGACGATGCGCTACAGGGCCGAGACCGCGTGAGTCAGTTATGCTCTTCTCAGCCTCTATGCTCTTCTCAGCCTCGCATACTGCTCCGGCGTGAGCCTCAAGTAAACCCCACCTCGGCCGGCCTCGATCGCGTGCTCGAGCATCTGCCGGCTCTTTGAGTCGCCCCATGCATCGCCGCGCCTGGCCAGCTCCGGGATCTTCTCCGGATCAGAGAAGGTCAGCTTCCGGGGCAGCGGGGTCTTTAGGTCCGCCTCGAGGAATTGAACCTGCCAACCGCCCCTCTTGAAGAAGTACATGTAGACGCGGTGTGAAGGGCGGTCGTAGCGGACATGCTGGCAGTATAGGCGAATAAAAGGCGAAATATGCACAGGGTAGTCAAGCAAAAGCGCCCGGTGTCGACCCTTGTGGGGTACTCCCGGTGAGCTCTTACCATTTCCAGACAAGCTATTGATATAAAGATACTTATTGATTTTTTTGCGGCACATATAACAACTCGTGTTATATTGAAGAAGACGCAGAGGACAGCGGAGTACCCATGACAGGCTCCAATCTAAAAGGCGCTCGCCTAAAGGCCGGCTTGACCCAACATCAGGCAGCGTCTACCCTCGGCTTGACCCAGGCCTACCTATCGATGGTTGAGAGCGGTCGCCGTCCCGTTACTCCCAGCGTTGCCGCCCGTGCATCACAGGCCTTTGACTTGCCCCCTACAGCGTTGCCTATGGAGCCCGAAAATTCTTTGTCTTTGAACGATGAGGAGCTAAAGGCCGATCTTGGGGCGCTGGGGTATCCGGGATTTAGCTATCTCCGCGGCAAGCCCGCAAGGAACCCTACGCAGTTGCTCTCCTACGCTCTCAATCAGGCAGACCTGGATGTGCGTGTTGTCGAGGCGCTTCCCTGGATGACCTCGACTTACGTAGATATGGATTGGGATTGGCTGGTAGGACACGCGAAGCAGCATGATCGTCAAAACCGGCTTGGTTTCGTGGTGACCGTTGCGAAGAAGTTTGCTGAAAGGGCCGGCGACTCCACGCGGGCAGAAAAACTGAATCGGTACCAAGAGTTGCTCGATCCGTCGCGTCTTGCCCGCGAAGACACGCTCTGCCATGATTCCATGACGCAGGCCGAACGCCGTTGGCTCCACGATAATCGGACGCCCGAAGCACGGCATTGGAATTTACTGACCGATCTGAACGTGGATCACCTGGCCTATGAACCTCTCAGCGCCTGACACCCTCCCGGAACCGTGGTTCTCCTTCCTCAAGGAGCTGGATGAACTTGCAACTACCACCG
>DASRRN010000462.1:0-9804 GCA_035695685.1 Acidobacteriaceae bacterium
GCGGCGGAGGTGGCCATAGGTGGAGATGTTGTTGAATCCGTGATCGTGCACGCCAGTGTGGGTGAGATGCTCCGCCATGTCGGCGACGACGTGCCGCTGAGCCATGTTGAGTAGATCCTTATTTCCGGTCAGCTCGAAGCACAGCAGGGCATTGCCATATTGAAAGCCCTGCGTCCATTGGGTCCAACTGCGCGCGGTATAGCGGCCGGCAACGGTGATGACGGGGGTGCCATCACTGGCTTTCCAACGCCGGTCGAGGCGCAGGGTTTTATCCGAGGCCAGCTGCAGCGCACGCTGCACAGCTGGGGACAGATCCTTTGCTTTCAAGGTTTGATTGGATTGCAACCTAACTCCTTTGGGTTTAAATCTTCAAACGAATGCGGTGAAGCGATCGATGATTTGCCGCAGCACCTGGTCTGGATCGGTATCCCAGATAACGCGGTTGAATATTTCCACTTCGATCGGTCCGTCGTAGCCGGCCTTATCAACAGCCAGCCGCAGCATGCGATTATCGATGACTCCATCGCCCATCATCCCTCTGCCCAGGAGCAGGTCGGGTAAGGGAACCAGCCAGTCGTTGACATGGAATCCGTAGATTCTGCCTCTGGATTGGTCGATCAACGGGAGCACTTGCGGATCCCACCAGATATGAAAAACATCGAGGACCAATCCTACTTCGTGGGGCGCAAAAGCAGAGGCCAGTTCGAGCGCCTGGCCGATCGTAACCAAGACTGAACGCTCGGCCGCGTACATGGGATGGAGCGGCTCAAGACCGAGCTTGACGCCGTGTTGGCGAGCATAGGGAACCAGGGCAGAGACTCCGTCCGCGACCATCTTTCTGGCTTCGGTTAAGCCGACTTCCGCGCCACCACCCACCACCAGCACCAGGGAATCGGCCCTGAGCGCGGCTGCCTCATCGACTGCGCGGTAGTTATCCTCGAGGTTTTTTTGCCGGCCGGCTGCGGTTGGGCTGGGGAACATGCCTCCGCGGCAGACGCTTGAAACATGCAACCCTGCGTCCTTGACCAAACGAACGCACGAGGCCAGACCTGCTTCTTCAATCTTGTGGCGCCAGAGCGCGATCGACGGGATGCCGTGGCGGACGCAACCCTCGACCGCCTGGCCTACGGTCCAGTTGGAGACGGTGATCTGATTGAATGAGAGCCTGGTTATCTCTGCCATGCGTGGATGTCTATTTCAGTCCTTCCACCAGGTAGAGATCGGAAAGCGTGCGGTGACAGGCGTAGATGTCCTCGGCTTTGTATACAACACCCATTCCCCCACCGCCAAGTTTTTCGATCACTCGATAATGGGAGATGGTTCGCCGATCATGATCCAGCGCTAGCCTAGGGGAGGATGGAGAGCAAGTCAACGAAATGTTGCGGATTGGGTCATTGGGAACCCACTGATCGGATAGTTGCCCGGTTCACACCTGACGGGAGCACCTTTCCATTGCCGCCCCGCGTGCCCGGGCCGGCACATGGTAGGCCGGCGCCGCATTATCCGGAAGTTTGCAGACGACGGGGGATATCCCTTGCCCCATGAAGAATGCGAATGATCCGCAGCGGGTGGGAGGCAGGATCGTAAACGATCACATAATGCGAGAAGTGCGGCAGCGTCCAAAATCGCACGGTTAGATTGGTCAGGTCCAGACGAACATGCCCTGCTTGGGGAGTGGAAGCGAGAAACGCACACGCTCCATAGATTTCTGTTTCCACCCTATTCGCAGCGTCGAGACTATCTTGCGCGATATAAGACCAAATATCGAATAGATCCTCCTCGGCTTGAGGGGTCAGAAGATACAGACTCATACTTGGCGGTGTTGCTCGATCCAGGCGCGCTTTCGCTCTCGCATATTGGATTGCACATCGGCCTCACCAACCAATTCGCCTCGGGTTGCGGCATTCCATCCCACTTCTACGTTCTGTGCAATCTCGTCACGGTGGGAAGCGAACCACGCTTCCTGTTCGTGCAGAAGCGTCACGGCGTGCTCGATGAATTCCTCGACGGTCTGGTAGGGACCACGCTCGATGTCTTGTCGAATCAGTTCTTCCAGTTCTGGACGAAGGTGGATGGTCATAGCAAACAGTCTACTCCGGAGAAGGCTGGCGGCCCCTTGGACGCCATCTCAAGAGGGGCACCCTGCGGAAGCTCCAGGGCTAACCCAGGCCCCCCTCAAGTTTGCTGGTCAGTGATATCGCAAATCAAGCAACCGGCCACTTCCATTCGCGGATTTCTTTCTGGTCTATACCGTTTTCGTGGGCATAATTGATCGCCTTGATGATCTGCCCCTTCAGCCAATCCACGGTATGCGCCCCCTTCTCCATAAGTTGAGGGACCCGTTCAATTACGTCGATGGCTAGGTTGAAGCGGTCCACCTGGTTCAAGATCGCCAGTTCCAGGGGAGTGTTGATATTGCCCTTCTCCTTATATCCACGCACGTGAAAGTTCTCATGATTGGTGCGCCGGTAGGTCAGCTTGTGAATCAGGGAGGCGTACGCGTGGAAGTTAAAAATCACCGGCTTACTCGTGGTGAACAGGCTGTCGAATTCACGATCGCTCATCCCGTGGGGGTGTTCCCGGTCCGGCATGAGGCGGAAGAGATCGACCACGTTGATGAACCGTACCTTCAACTGCGGGCAGCGCTCGCGCAGGATGGCCACGGCCGCCAGCCCTTCCGAGGTGGGAATGTCGCCCGCACACGCGATGACCGCATCCGGCTCCTCACCGCAGTCAGTGCTCGCCCAATCCCAGATGCCGATGCCTTTGGTGCAGTGATCTATGGCTGCTTCCATGGTGAGGTATTGCAGATGCAGCGCCTTATCGGCGACGATCACGTTTACGTAGTTGGTGCTACGCAGGCAATGGTCGGTCACGCTCAGCAGGCAATTCGCATCCGGGGGAAGATAAATCCGCGTCACTTCCGGGCTCTTGTTGGTCACCACATCCAGAAATCCCGGATCCTGATGGGTGAAACCGTTGTGGTCTTGCCGCCATACCAGCGACGTGATCAACAGATTGATAGAGGAGATGGGAGCCCGCCAACGGGTCTCCAGCTTGCTTTTCTCCAGCCACTTGGCGTGCTGGTTGAACATGGAGTCGATGATGTGGACGAAGGCCTCATAGGAGGAGAAGAAACCGTGACGCCCGGTGAGCACATAGCCCTCGAACCATCCTTCCAGGGTGTGCTCACTCAACATCTCCATAACTCGGCCGTCGTTGGCCAGAAAGCCGCCGTCTGAGTCTTCAGGCAGCATCTCTTCCATCCAGGTCTTGCCGCTGGCCTCGTAGATGGCCTGCAGTTTATTGGAGGCTGTTTCATCCGGGCCAAAGACGCGGAAGCTGGTCATATTGCGCCGCATCACGTCGCGCAGAAAATGTGCCACCACCTCGGTCGGAGAGACTTCGGCCTGCCCGGGAGCGCTGACCTTGACGGCGTAATCGCGAAAGTCAGGCATATCGAGGGGCTTCCGCAAGAGTCCGCCGTTTGCGTGCGGATTAGCGGTGATGCGCCGCGTACCCACCGGCGCCATCTCGCGCAGTTCTTCGATCAAGCGCCCCGACTCGTCGAATAACTCTTCTGGTTTATAACTGCGCAGCCAGGCTTCCAACTTGGCCAGGTTGGCCGGGTTGGTCTTGGGATCGAGGATAGGAATCTGGTGGGCCCGCCAGAACCCTTCCACTTTATGTCCATCGACCGTCTTAGGGCCGGTCCATCCTTTTGGGGTGCGCAGAATGATCATTGGCCACTTCGGCCGCTCGACGAGTTGGTCTTTGGGTGCGTTGCGGGCTCTCTGCTGGATGGCGCGAATCTCGAGTACGCAGCCCTCCAGAACTTCGGCCATTTTGGCGTGCATCAGATTCGGGTCGTCGCCTTCGACTACGTACGGTGTCCAACCCAAACCCCTGATGAGCATGTCCAACTCTTCCGCAGGTATGCGAGCGAGGATGGTGGGATTCGCGATCTTGTATCCATTTAAATGAAGGATGGGAAGCACGGCGCCGTCACGCACCGGGTCGAGAAATTTGTTGGAGTGCCAACTGGTGGCCAGGGGACCGGTTTCCGCCTCTCCGTCGCCCACCGCCACGGTCACGATCAGATCAGGATTGTCGAACGCCGCGCCGAACCCGTGGGAAATGCTGTATCCCAATTCGCCGCCCTCGTGGATCGATCCTGGAGTTTCCGGCGTGCAATGGCTGCCGATGCCACCAGGAAAGGAGAACTCCTTCAGAAATTTGTGCAGTCCCGCCACATCCTGGCCCTTATCGGGATACACCTCGGAATAGACCCCCTCGAGATAAGAGTTGGAAAGCGTGGCGGGTGCTCCATGGCCGGGACCGGAAATATAGATCACGTCGAGGTCGTACTTCTTGATCAGCCGGTTCATATGGACCCAGATAAAGCTCTGACCCGGATCCGACCCCCAGTGGCCAAGCAGCCGGTTCTTGATGTGCTCCGGCTTGAGTGGCTCGCGCAAGAGAGGGTTCGCGCACAAATACAACATGCCGGCAGAAAGATAGTTGCAGGCACGCCAGTAGGCGTTTATCTTTCTGACCTCATCGGCGGTCAGAGGCTCAAAATGCCCTTGCTTGCTTGACGAGTTGGAAGCTGCCACGGAAAGTGTCTCGACGTTGCTCATAGTTCCTCCTTATTTCGTTCCATCTGGTCCACGTGCACTGCGATCGTCCGATCTTCCTGGGCGGTTACTACCCAGACCGCCACCTGGGATTGCGCGCCGCTCACTCGCCGCAGCGCATCGCCACTCGTTTCATTGGCGGCTGGATCGAGCACCACACCGCTGGATTCGAGGCCGTGCAAAATTTCCGCCCGGGACTGCACATCGTGTTCGCCGATGCCGCCGGTGAACACCAGGGCGTCCAACCCGCCCAACAGCCACGCGAAAGCACCAATTGCTTTGCGTACACTCCGGGTGAAGACCTCAATTGCCAGCCCGGCGTCGGCGCTTCCCGCCATGGCCGCCTTACGCACGGCGCGCATGTCGTTAGGCAGCCCGGACAACGCCACCATCCCGGCCTTGTGATTCAAGATGGTCTCGACAGCTTTCATGGCAGCGTCACGCTCACCCTTCGCTTGCCGCAGCAAATAGAGGACCAGTCCTGGATCGAGATCTCCCGGCCGGGTGCCCATCACTACCCCGCCGGTCGGGGTCAGCCCCATCGTATTTTCGACCGAGCGTCCGTCGATCAGTGCGGTCACGCTGCACCCGCTGCCCAGGTGCGCAATCACCATGCGCCGGGGAAACTCCATCTGTGCCCGTTCGCAGGCGGCTCGCATATCGGCCACCACCCCCTCACACGAAAGCCCATGAAAGCCATATCGCCGGACACCCCGTTCTCTATATTCACGGGGTATGGGGTAGGTTGAGGCAGCCGCGGGCATAGTTTGATGGAAGATGGTGTCGAAGCATGCATAATGTCGCGCCTGGGGAAATCGTCCCATCATGTCTCGGATCAAGGTGATGGCCTGGGGATCGTGCAGCGGCGCGAACGCCACCGCCTGTTGCAGATCCTGAAGTACTTCCGCGGTGATTCTCTGATGCCGGTGAAGCAGCGCCCCGGGGTGCACTATGCGGTAGCCAACCGCATTGATCGGCGGCATGCCCGGCTTGCAGACCGCATCCTCCAACAGCGTCATCGGATCCTTATTGGATGCAGCGTTACCCTTGGCAAGGTGATCGGCTAGTTCCAGGCCCGCGGCATCGCGAAACGTGAACCCGAGAGCCGCACCGCCCATCCCGCTGATCTCGCCGGCAAACAAAGCTTGCGGCCAGGAAAACCTTGCCCCCGGTGCTGAGGCCTCGGCGGAGTCGAAGATGGAAAACTTAATGGACGACGAACCGCTGTTGATAACGAGTATGTGCACCCCTTACCTGCCATTTCCAACCTACACCCGTGATGTGGGAAGCAGATTAATTCCACCGCCCTGCTCTCTGGATAGAGTCGCCCGCCGGTACGAAAGTCGCGCTCGTGAGCGGGTTTTGCGCTGCAGATGCCAGTAGTAGCGCATTGGATGCCTATCTTTCGTACGGGTGCCAAACAAAGCCTTGACTGTCGTTTTTTCAGCGTGATAATTTGGCCGCCGCATGTGAAACGACCGTTGCACGATGCGAGGCGGAGGGGGTGGTAAAACCCCCTCGCTTAGACCATTCGTCCACGGCCCGAAAAGTGAAGTTAAAAGTTCAAACGGTGGTCAAAGAAGGAATTTTGGGAGGCGGTCCAAATGTTAAAGCGGATTGGCTTGTTCATGGGTTTTTCGTTGCTGGCAGCTTCTGCGCTGCTGGCGCAAACCAGCGGCACCATCGTAGGACATGTCGGCGACCCTACGGGGGCGGTGATTCCCGGCGTCACCATCACCCTGACAAACACCGGCACGAACACCACCCGCACCACCGTTTCGACCAGCGCCGGCGACTATACGTTTCCGGATGTCCCGCCGGGAGTCTATGACGTGGAA
Organism: Acidobacteriaceae bacterium; assembly: GCA_035695685.1. Taxonomy (GTDB): domain Bacteria; phylum Acidobacteriota; class Terriglobia; order Terriglobales; family Acidobacteriaceae; genus PALSA-350. The sequence continues at coordinate 6,476 of DASRRN010000462.1, forward strand.
GCCACCCATCCGGGCTTCAAGGTCGCAGCCGCCCGGAACGTGCAACTGCAGGTGCAGCAATCGTTGACCCAGAATTTCGCGCTCGAGGTTGGTGAGGTGACGCAAACGGTATCCGTTTCGGCCACAGCCGCCCTTCTCCAGACGCAGAACTCCTCGCTTGGCACTGTGGTTCCAACTCAGACCCTCGACCAGATGCCGGTGAACAATAGAAACTACCTGAACCTGACGGCGGTCTCGGCAAACGCGAACGTCGTGTCATCGACCCAAGGCCAGGCCGGCTCGCGGCAGGGAGGCGCCCGCGCCAGCCAGTCCATCTCGGTGGGCGGCTCGCGCATCATGTTCAACCACTACACGCTCGATGGCATCAATAATTCCGATCCGGACTTCAACAGCTATGTGGTGCAGCCCTCCATCGACGCCATCCAGGAAATGAAGGTGCAAAACGGCGTCTATCCCGCCCAATACGGGTACAACGCGACCCAGGTCAACGTGGTCACCAAGAGCGGCACCAACAATTATCACGGTGCCGGATTCTACTTCCTCCGCAACAACTATGCGGATGCGCTCGGGTATAACTATTTCTATCCCACTCCTCAACCCGCCGCGCTCCCCTATAAATATAACGACTACGGATTCGTGCTCACCGGACCGATCTCGATTCCCCACATCTTCAACGGCAAGAACCGCTTCTTCTTCATGGTCAACGACGAATGGTATTCCCGAATCAGTTTCTCGAATACCGCGAATACCCAGCCGACGCAGGCTGTCCTGGGCGGCGATTTCAGCCAATACCGCGCAACCGCAAACGGAGCCGTAGTTCCCATTTACGATCCCGCCACGGGAAACCCCGATGGCACGGGCAGGACACAGTTCCCGGGCAATGTCATTCCGGCGAGCCGCATCGATCCCATTTCACTGAAGTACATCCAGTTGTTCGACGCCCCAGCTCAGAACAGCCTATTCCAGAACAACTACACGTTCCTCACCTCCTCAAGGGACACTCACGACGGTTTTAACGTGCGCGGCGATTACTACCTGTCATCGAAGCAGCAGTTTGCCTTCCGCTTCAGCAATGGCCTGGAAACGAACCCCACTGCGGGGTTCAAAACGGCGGGCGGGACAGTCGGCAGCAATATCATCACCAGCTACTACCAGTACATGGGCTCCCACACCTGGACCCCCTCTCCCACGGTCGTCAACGTGGCCACGTTTGGCTGGACCAACTTCTACAATTCTCTCGGCCTGTACTCGCAGGGCGTCAATAACGCCGTGGGCCAGCTCGGCATTCCCGGCCTGCAACCCGGTATTCCTGCGACCTGGGGCATTCCCAACGTAGCCTTTACGGGGGATATCTACAGCGGCCTTGGCGACAGCTCCGACGGTCCCTATGTGACCAAAGACCCCAATATCTCGATCAACGACAACATCACCTGGGTGCGTGGCAAGCATTCCATCTCCGTCGGTTTCGCGTACGAGCGGCAGACCTTTAATGAGCTCGGCAACCAGGAATCGCGCGGCGCCTTCGCTTTCCAAGCCAACGCCACCGCTGAGGCCAGCTCTGCTGGGAAACTGGTTACGGGAACCGGCTCCGCGTTCGCCGACTTCATGCTTGGCCAGCTTTACACGTCAACCTATGCGGTGCAGATCGCGCAGGCCGATTACAAGCGCAACGTCGAGGCCGCCTACGTCGACGATAACTATAAGTTCACGCCCAAGCTCACCGTGTCGGCCGGCCTCCGCTATGAGCTGACTCCGCCCTGGTACAACACCCTGGGCCAGGAGTTCATTGTGGATTTGCAAAGCAATAACTCGCCTATAAGTCCCTTTGTTTCCGGGCCGGAGCCCCAGAACCTGTGGCCCATCTACAGACGCCAGGGCAACTGCAGTGACGCGTATCAGGGGGTTAACGTCCGCTGGGTCGACCCCAGTGGCAATCCTGTCAATCCGGCGCCGCAGTGCGCCAACGGCAAATTCCCCAATTCGCTCATGCAGACCCAATACGACAACTGGGCGCCTCGCCTGGGAATTGCCTACACGCCGAATAGTACATGGGTCATCCGCACGGGCTTTGGCATGTATTACGACCATGACACCGCCAACGCCCGGTTCGACGTGGCCCGAAACCTGGCCGGGCGTGTCACGCTAACCTCGGGGGGTGGGGCTGCCGGCGAGGCCACCATCAACTGGGGCAACGCGGTGGGCAGCGGCGCCATTGCCAACATACCGCCGCCCTACTCCTTCACCAATGCGTACAGGCACAAAACTACGTACAGCGAGGTCTGGCTGTTCGATGTCCAGAAGCAGCTCGGCCAGAATTGGCAGCTCCAGGCCGGATACCTGGGCTCGAAAAGCGATCACCTGTATGGCTTCCGAAATGCCAATTATTCGGTTCCGGTCGGATTGCTCGGCGCCGCTGGGTACAATGCGAATGGTTCGCCCAAGAGCATCGCGCAGCGTACGCCCTACCCGAACTATGGCGTGATTCAGTTAGTGCACGACCTGGGCAACGCGAATTACAACGCCTTCACCTTCCAGGTGAACAAGCGTTTCAGCAACGGCTTCAACCTTATCAGCTCCTACACCTATGCGAAATCGCTGGACGACACCAGCGGGATCCGCACCCAGTCGTCGGAGCTTTTCCCGCAGAACGACATGTGCCTCAGCTGCGAATACGGGCCTTCGGACTTCGATGTTAAGCATCGCGTGGTTGGCGGGCTCATTTACACCCTGCCCATCGGCCCAGGCATGCTGTACGCGCCTTCGTCGAAGATCGTGTATGCGGCGATCGGCGGCTGGCAACTCAACGTCCTCGGCACCCTCCAGACCGGCATACCGTTCAACATGGGGTACAACGACAACAATGCCAATACCAATACCATTTCCGGTGGCACACCGGCGACCCGTGCGAATTACGTCTCCGGACAGCCGTATTTCCAGGCCAAGAAAGCGGCCGGAAGCAGCGGCCAATGGGTGAATATCGCGGCCTTTCCGGAGCCGGCCGCGGGTTTCCTCGGAAGTACGAGTCGCAACATGCTATACGGCCCGGGCTACCAACAATTCGATGTTTCCCTCGGCAAGACTTTCAACATGCCCTACAACGAAAACCACAAGTTACAATTCCGGTTTGATTCGTTCAACGCCCTCAACCACACCAACTTCGGCAACCCGCAAAAATATGTGAATTCGTCGACAGCGGGCAAAATCACGGGCTCAAATGCGCCTTCGGGAAGCGCAAATGGAGGTGGGCGGGAACTGGAACTAGGCGCCAGATACACGTTCTAAGGCGGTGCCACGATTACGGTGCCCTAGTCGGCCTTTTGCGAGGTGGG
>DASRRN010000463.1:0-10893 GCA_035695685.1 Acidobacteriaceae bacterium
AAAATTTAAACCCTGAGGGTTAAATAATTAACCCAGCCACGGCGCCAACAAACCTAGAGAGAATATTTGCGGCAAAGGTATTTCATTCGTTGGGAATCCAGATGGAGCAGCCGTGCTGCCGCAGCTTTGCTGCCGTCCGAGCGCCTTAGAGCAGCTACCAGGAGCGCGACCTCCAGCTCCCGTATCTCGTCATCGAAACGCACGCCGTTCTCTGGAAGCAGAATCGCTTCGTGAGCCGTCACGCTCTGCGCCAGCAGCTGTTGCGGCAGGTGCTCGAGGCCGATGGTTGGTCCAGGCACCGTAATTACGAGCCGCTGGATAAGATTTTCGAGCTCGCGCACATTGCCCGGCCACGAGTGCTCCTCCAAAGCCGCCAGAGCATCCGGCGTCAGGCGCTTCTGGTCCAGGCCATTGGCCAACAGGTGAACGCGCAAGAAATAGTCGGCCAGGAGTGCAATGTCCCCGGTTCGCTCACTCAGTGGGGGCAGTTGGATCGGCACCACGTGAATGCGGTAGTAGAGGTCTTCGCGGAACTTTCCGCTGCGCACCATTTCTTCCAGCGGCTCATTGGTGGCGCAGATCAGACGGAAATCAATCTTGCGTGCCTGGCGTCCACCCAGCCGCTGCACCTGCCGGTCTTCGAGCACACGCAGCAGCTTGGTTTGCAGCGGGAGGGTTAGGGTCGCAATCTCGTCGAGAAAGAGCGTGCCTCCGTCGGCCAGCTCAATCTGGCCCGGCTTCGCTTCACTGGCGCCGGTAAATGCGCCTCGCTCGTGACCGAAGAGCTCCGACTCGATCAGGTTCTCGGGCAAGGCAGCGCAGTTCAGGCTGATGAAGGATTTGTTCCGCCTGCTACTCAAGGCGACGATGGCACGCGCAACCAATTCTTTTCCGGTGCCACTCTCCCCACGCACGATCACGTTAATGCGGCTATCGGCTACCTGGGAAACGGCGTCGTAGACACGGCGCATGGCCTCGCTCGCGCCCACCAGGTCCTGGAATTTGCTGCGCTCGAGCACCTGCTGCTGCATGCGCGCGCGTTCGATCTCCTCCAGGCGTGTCTCGAGCGTGGTCTTGAGAACCAGGCGCAGCTCTGATGGATCGATCGGACTGTGGAAGTGGGCATCGCTGCCAGCTTCTGTGGCCTGCTTTTCTACCGCGCGGGCACGCGATCGACTGAGCGAGATCAGGACCAGACCACGCTCCAGGATGCGCAACTCACGCAGCACCCGGACGCCGGCATGAGCCTCATCGCCCTGGGTATCGATATCGACCAGCACGGCCTGCGCCCGCTCTTCGCGTATCCAAATCGCTGCATCCCCGTAGTGGTTGCGGTGGCGCACCTGGTACCACGGCGCTAGCTCCGACTCGATTTCTCCCTGAAAATCCTCATCGGCCGTGATCAGGCAGACGGTTGGCAGAGCTTCCCCAGATAGGGTTCCGGAATCAGGGCCGGTGGGGCGATGGGGCATTGTGACATTCTACGGAGCAGGCCACAAAAAGAAACTACAGATCATCCACTTGGCTTACCTTGCCACTTGGCTTACCTTGCCACTTCGCTTACCTTGAGACGGACTGGGGTCCCTCGTCTCCCCAAACCTGCTGCAGAAAAAGATATCGCTCACGATGTTGGTCCGGAGCAGCACCAGGGTCCGGGCTCAGGCGCATGACCTGCCAGTTGCCCGCGGCATCGTAGGTGGGCCAATGCGGCACTGCGGCACCATTCGGATCTCCAGTCCGGGCAAAGTTCGTCCAAAAAGTCTGCATCAGCTCGGAAAGTTTGTAGTCCTCTGGCCTGAACGTCGCTCCCTTGCGCGAGGCCAGGTTGCCGAAGACATATTCAATCTCATCAGAGTGGAAGGCACCGGCAGATACGGGATGAAAAGGATCTCCGGGTGACGGGAGTGCGAACAAATATCGGTAGACCGGCGAGCCGCCGGTCTTAACCTGCGCTTCCAGCCAAGCCCAGGTGGAATAGACAAGGAAGTTGTCTCCTGCAAAATCCTCCGCGGCGCGAAGTGCCTCAGCATCATCGTTCGCGTGGTACACCTTGAGGAATTCTTCCGCGCGCGGGCCAAATTCCTTCGCGGCCGTGGCTCGCAGGCCTTCCATCGTCCCTTTTTCCGGTGCTTTTACCACGTTGCTGGTTCCTTCGTCCTGGTTCCAACCCGCAATCAGCGGCACGTGTGCCTGCTTACCCGCTGCATAAATCGCGGGAATGCTTTCGGGCAGAAAGTAGCCGTCGATATTCGGCCCGAAACGGGGTTTGCCCGGAGCCTTTTGCATGGCGAGCTTGAGGATCTCATCGCTACTGGCAGCTCGCAGCGCCGCCAGACTGCTGTCACTGAGAACGCTGTGAAAGTACTCTTCGTTCTGCTTCTCGAACTGCTGCAGGGGCGGAAAATTCAATTCCTTGCTGGCAAACGCTCCTCCGCTCTCTCCGATGGCACGCGCGAACAGGCCCTTTGCGAGTGGCGAAGCCATCTGCGCGCTGACCGCAAAGGAACCGGCAGACTCGCCGAAGATGGTTACATTGTTCGGGTCGCCGCCAAAGCCAGCGATGTTCCGCCGCACCCACTCGATGGCAGCCAACTCGTCCATCAGTCCGTAGTTGCCGGCCGCGTGGTGTGGATCTTCTGCAGCCAACTCCCGGAGGGCGAAGAAACCAAAAATGCCCAACCGGTAATTCATGGAAACAATCAGTACCCCTTTGTGGGTCAGAGCTTCGCCGTCCTGGCGCGGTTCCGAGGTGCCGCCCCCATTAAACCCCCCGCCAAAAATCCAGACCATCACCGGCAGTTTGCCCTTGGGCTTACCGGCAGGCGCCCACACGTTGAGTGTGAGGCAATCCTCACTCTCACCCGGATCGCGAAACACCATGTCATCGAAATGCTCCTGCTGCATGCACCTCGATCCGAAGCTGGTAGCCTCCCGCACGCCCTTCCATTTGGCCGGGGGTTGTGGGGGCTTCCAGCGCAACGGGCCAAGCGGAGGCGCAGCGAAAGGGATGCCTAGAAAGTCGCGAGTCTGGCCGTCCGCGCTCAACTTTCCCTGGACCTTGCCCTGGTCCGTCTTAATCACAAGTGGGTTGCTCGCCTGAGCCGGCAATGCGATCGTCAGGGCAGTGATACCCACAGCTGCGTACGTCAACATCCACCTGGTAAACATCGGAACCCAATTTAACAGATGACTGCGGTAGCGCGATCGGGATTCAGTCGCTGCTACACTCAAAACCGGATGCAACCATGTCTCTGTATCTGATCGTGGTTATCGTGGCGTATCTGCTGGGTTCCATACCCTTCGGGTTTCTGCTGGTATGGTTGGTGCGCAAGGAGGATATTCGCGCAAAGGGGAGCGGCAACATCGGCGCCACGAACGTGCTGCGGTCCGGCGCGAAGGGACTGGGTATCTTGACTTTTGCCCTCGATGGAAGCAAAGGTTACGCCGCAGTGGCAGTGGCAGAATTTCTGGCCCGCGGCAAGGACCCCGCCATCCACCATCTCGCCATTGTGGCCGGACTGTTCGTAATTCTGGGCCATATTTTTCCTGTGTGGCTGCACTTCAAGGGCGGCAAAGGGGTGGCGACTGCGTTTGGCGTCTTCCTGGCGTTATGCTGGCTGGCGGCACTCTCCGCACTGGGACTGTGGCTCGTTGTTGTGGCCCTGACCCGATATGTCTCTCTGGCTTCGATTTTGGCGGCGGTAGTGCTTCCCTTCCTCACTCTGTGGTTGTCGCCGGGCAGGTATAGCTACGCGTCCGGCGCGGTGGTCTTCGTCTGCTGCTGGGTGGTGATCGTCAAGCATCGGCAAAATATCGTACGCCTGATGCAGGGCACGGAGCATGGCTTTGGCGCCTCGAGGAAGACGAGAGCGTGAGCCGCATTGCCATCGTGGGCAGCGGTTCCTGGGGAACCGCACTCGCTCTCAGCCTGGCTCGTCGCGGCGACCACATCATCGCCCTGTGGTCTCATTCGGCCACCGTGGGCACGTACCTTTCCGGGTTTCCGATTCCTCCGCAGGTCGAGCCGGTAACGCACCTGGCCTCTGCCGTGGTGGGCGCCGATATTGTGATCAGCGCGGTGCCGTCGCAGCATGTACGCGCGATCTACCAGGAGATGGCCCCGTTTCTCGTGCGAGAGCAATTCATCGTCAGCGCCACCAAGGGCATCGAGGACCACACTTTTCTGCGCATGACGCAAGTCATTGAGCAGGTGTTGGCGGACCAGAACCTTGATGGCAGCAGATCAAGTGTGCTGAGTGGACCGTCGTTTGCTATGGAGGTAGCATCCGGCGCCCCCACCGCGATTACTATCGCCTGCGCAGAGAGCGCGATCGCCAACCGGCTTCAGGAGGAGCTCAGTGCGCCTGCCCTGCGGCTGTATACCAATGACGACGTGATCGGAGTTGAGCTGGGCGGTGCGCTCAAGAATGTCATCGCGATTGCCGCCGGAATCGCCGCCGGGTTGGAGCTGGGGCACAACAGCGCCGCAGCCATCATCACCCGGGGAGTGGCCGAGATCACCCGCCTGGCGGTAGCCTGCGGGGGACGGCGGGAGACCCTGGCCGGTCTTTCCGGCCTGGGTGACCTGGTGCTCACCTGCACCGGGCCGCTTTCGCGTAATCGAGCGGTCGGGGTGGAACTCGGCCGGGGCCACAAGCTTCCCGGCATCCTGGCGCAGCTCCAGGGCAAGGTGGCCGAGGGCGTAAGAACTACCTCGGCTGCGCTCGGACTAGCCAGGGCTCATCACGTGGAGATGCCTATCACCGAGCAGATGTCCGCCATCCTCGAACAGGGCAAGTCTCCCCAGGACGCGATCCGTGAACTGATGGCACGCCCCGGACGCGACGAATAGCCCCTCTAGCCTTCCTCTGGCCCGGATTTCTCACGCCCCGTTCTGCGAAAGAGCCCGGGTGCCCCATATCTGCCCGGTTTTGGCAGATCTGGGATTCCACAAACCTCGACCCCTGAGTGTCCAAGGCGTAGAGGACTATGGACATCAAGATCTCCTGCTGGTAGAGAGTGAGCGGTAAACAGCCGTGGAATCCCACATCTGCCAAAACCGGGCAGATATGGGGCACCCGTCATTAGCTAGGGGTAGAAATCTCACTATCGGCAGTGGTCGGGTACCCAGGGAGTCTGTGAGAAATGCGGGCTAGTACACTCAGGTCATGCAGTATCGAGTGTCGTGTCGATGATTCAAACCCTTTTTGGCAGCCTGGAAGAGCCCGAGAAAAAAAGCATATTCGGCCGCATGAAGGAGGCGGTCTCGCGCACGCGAGAGACCCTGGCCGACCGGATCGAAGGCATCGTCGCCCTGACTCACGAGGTCGACGAGGCCGCTCTGGAGGAGTTGGAATTGAGTCTCCTGGCCTCCGATCTGGGCGTCGGGACTTCGACCGAGATCGTCAATGCTCTGCGCGCGCGAGTGAAACGGCACGAAATCCATAACGGTGCGGAGTTGAAGCAGTTATTGAAGGGGGAGATTCAAGTAATCCTGGACGCCCGGGAAGAACAGAACTTCTTCAAGCCCCGGTATACAGCGCCGCCTTTCGTCATCATGTTGGTGGGCGTCAACGGCACCGGTAAGACGACAACGACGGGAAAACTGGCGAGCTATTTCCGCGGCCAGGGAAAAACAGTCTTACTTTGTGCGGCCGACACCTTCCGCGCCGCAGCCATCGAACAACTCGAGGTTTGGGGCCAACGCACGGGGGTGGAGATGATCAAGACCAAGCAGGGAGGGGATCCTTCCGCCGTCCTGTTCGATGCCATGCGCGCCGCGCAGGCACGCGCAACTGACGTCCTGATCGTTGACACCGCAGGCCGATTGCACACTAAAGACAACCTGATGGCTGAGCTGAGCAAGATGCGGAGAACGGCGGAACGGATCATTCCCAGCGCTCCCCACGAGGTTCTGCTGGTGATGGACGCAACCACGGGTCAGAACGGGTTACAACAAGCGCGGCTGTTTACCGAATCGGCGGGGGTCACCGGAATCGTGCTCACCAAGCTCGACGGCACCGCGAAAGGCGGAATTGCTGTCGCTATTGCTCGTGAACTTAAGGTGCCCGTCCGATATGTTGGAGTGGGAGAGAAGCTGGAAGATCTTTTGCCGTTCGATAGCAAGGCCTTCGTAGATTCCATGTTGGGCAATTAGACAAGACCGATGCCGCAACCTGACCCGCAAATTGACGAGCAGTGGATGGGGCGAGCGCTTGGCCAGGCTGAGCGCTCGGTCGGTCTCGCCTCGCCGAATCCGGCTGTCGGCTGTGTGCTGGTTCGGGGCGATGTTGTAGTGGGTGAAGGCTTTCATGAGTATGACCGGCGCGACCACGCGGAGATTGTTGCCCTTAAGCAAGCTGGCCCTCTGGCAAAGGGCGCAACCGCTTATGTGACCCTTGAGCCCTGCAATCACCAGGGACGAACCGGACCGTGCTCGGACGCGCTGATAGCCGCGGGGATCACCCGCGTGGTGGTGGCAACTGCCGACCCCAACCCGGTGGTTCACGGTAAAAGCATCGCCCAGCTTCGTGCCGCTGGAGTGGAAGTCAGCACTGGTGTGCTGCAGGAACCGGCCCGCAGGCTAAACGACGGCTTCGCAAAGTTCATCACCAGCTTTCTTCCCTTCGTCACCATGAAAGTTGCCGCTACGCTCGATGGCCGCATCGCGCCCGCGCAAGGTTCCGCTCGTGGTCACTTTTGGATCAGCGGCAGCGAAGCTCGCACCGAAGTGCATCGCATGCGTCACGCCGCGGATGCATTAGTGGTGGGGGTGGGAACCATCATCGCCGACGATCCTTTGCTGACGGATCGCAGCGACCTGCCGCGGCGGCGGCCGTTGCTGCGGATTGTGCTGGACTCTACGCTGCGCACTCCGCTGGACTCTCAACTGGTCAAGACCGCTTACCAGGACGTACTTATCTTCTTCAGCCGGGCTGATGTCGCAGCACAAAAGGCGCTTGAGGCTCGTGGCGTCCGGCTGCAGCAGATCGCGCATCACGGTTCGCGCATCCCTTTGCAGGAAGCGCTGGTGCGGCTGGCGGAGATGCAAATCTCTAACGTGCTACTTGAAGGCGGCGCGGAGGTCTACACGTCAGCCCTCACTCATGGGCTGGTGGATAGACTCATATTGTTTTATTCGCCCACATTTCTGGGGCAGGATGGAGTCCCGATGCTTAGTTCGATCGACGGACTACCCCCGATGCGAGACTATTCGTTGCAACGGTATGGGGAGGATTTCGCATTAGAAGCCTGCCTCCACGACCCCTGGTCGGAGATGATCTAATTAAGCACAGATGTTTACCGGGCTGATAGAAACTACGGGCACTATCCTGGCCGTCGACGAGCGTGAGGGTTCGTGGCGGATCACCATCGCCGCTCCAATCGGTAGTGGCATCACGCTGAATACGGGCGACAGCATCGCAGTCAGCGGGGTGTGCCTGACTGCACTGGATATCGAACCCGGACGCTTTCATGCGGATCTGGCTGCCGAAACAGTGGCGCGCACTTCGCTCTCTTTACTAACGCCGGGGTCGACCGTAAATCTTGAATTGCCGACCCGGGCAGGGGCTCCCCTCGGAGGCCATGTGGTGCAGGGCCATGTCGACGGCACGGGCACGCTCCTGAGCCTGGAGCCGGTCGATGCGCACGCGGATCCCGCGCTCGCAGATTGGTGGCTCAGAGTGGCGGTTCCCTCACACATAAGCCGCTACATGGTAGAGAAAGGTTCCATCGCCATCGAGGGAATAAGCCTGACCATCGCGCGATGGGAGCGTGGCTCACCGCAAGGTGATGTAGTGAGCGTGGCGATTATTCCGCACACCTACGCGCGGACCAATCTGCACCACCTGAAAGCTGGCCAAGCCCTCAACATCGAAGCCGATGTGCTGGTCAAATATATGGAGCAGCGAGCCCTTGAATCCGGGTTCGACCTCTCGGTGGAATACCTGATAGCCAACGGTTACTAATTGAAAGGTACGGCCTTTAGGGGGTGTGTGAGAACTTCAATTCCAAACTCAGTCCCGTAGGGACGGCTGAACTTAGCCCAGGACGTGAGTCCTGGGTTAACCGAAAAAGCTGGACCAGTCCCGCGAGGGACGGCTGAAACCTCGTCCGCTGTGTTCAGCCGTCCCTTACGGGACTGGTCGGATTGCTTATATCTACCCAGTCGTCCTGGGCTAAGTTCAACCGTCCCCGTTCGACAAGCTCAGGGCAGGCTCTTCGGGACTTAGAGCAGAGTTCTTACACACGGGCCGAAGCCTGGCTGAAGCCCGTACCCTTCAAAACGTTCGCTTCGACCGGCACTCATCGTGAAACGCCAGGTGCGCTCCCGGTGATATTATCAAGGGGTGCCGGGTCCTACGCGACGCAACCCCGCCAACCCCGCCAGGTCCGGAAGGAAGCAACGGTAACGGGTCAGTGCGTGCGCAGTAGGTTGCCCGGTACAGACGACCAGCCAGTGATTCTTCCTACTCCTTCACTCCTTTCCAATTGTGCCTTATCGACGCCCGACTACTCTTCGCGCCTGCCGAACTACGGAGAAAAATATTGAGCATCGAACTGCGTCCGCGTGCAACGCGCCGCGCCAAGATCAGCGCTCTGGGAACTTATGTGCCGCCGCGCATCCTTAATAACGCCGATCTGGCAAAACTGGTAGACACCTCCGACGATTGGATTATGCAGCGTCTCGGCATCCGCGAACGCCACCTGGTTGAGCCAGGCATGGCTACCAGCGACATGGCCGTCGAAGCTGCCCGGCGTTGCCTGGCGCTGCGGGGAATCCCGGCCGGCGAAGTGGAGGTGGTCATTGTCGCCACCGTCACTCCGGACATGTTCTTCCCGGCCACCGCCTGCCTGGTGCAAGACAAGCTCGGGGCGCATGGCGCCTGGGGATTCGATCTGTCCGCGGCATGCTCGGGTTTTGTCTATGCTCTTCAGGTTGGAGCCAAACTGGTTGAGTCTGGCGCTCATTCCAAGGTCCTGGTGATCGGCGCGGACACCATGTCATCGATCATCGACTATACCGACCGTGCCACCTGCGTAATTTTTGGCGATGGGGCGGGTGCGGTCCTGATCGAGCCCACTCAGGAGGGGGAGGTCGGGCTCATCGACTTCTGCCACGAAATAGACGGTTCCGGCGCGGCGGCACTGAATATGCCCGCCGGGGGTAGTTTGTGCCCTGCCTCCCCGCAAACCATCGCGGCGAGAAAGCATTACGTCCACCAGGACGGCCAAGCGGTTTACAAGTACGCCGTGCGCAAGATGGTGGAGACCTCGAGCAAGATACTGAACACCAACAACGTCAGCGCAAGTGACCTGGGTTGTTTCATTCCTCATCAAGCGAATAAGCGCATCATTCTATCGACCGCAGAGCGCCTGGGTTTACCGCTGGAGCGGGTGATCATCAATATCGATCGCTTCGGAAACACCACTGCGGCGACCATTCCCCTGGCCATGCAAACAGCGCTGGATGAACATCGCCTGAAACGCGAAAGCCTTGTCCTTTTGGCTTCGGTAGGCGCCGGATTCACCGTAGGCGCCTGCCTGCTGCGCTGGGAAGTGTAAGCAAATCGGTGGTCTTGGATTACGTCCTATCTCGGGCTGAGGGCAGCGGTCCGAGGCACTGGCGACTGTCGCCGCTGGTGGCGAAACTTCCACACTCCGTATAAGATACCGGCCGCCACCATGCCTAGATATATCCACATAAGGGTGGTGCTCCAGCCGGACAGGTAGTGACGAAAAGCCCGCTCCACGGCCCGCCCGTAGGTGGCGGCAAGCCAGGCCACCAAGGCATAACGAAACGTCCTCGCCACGCTGAAAGAGATTAAGAACCTCTTTCGCGAAACCCCCAGGGCGCCGGCGGCAAGCAACAGGGGCATCAGCGGAAACGGGGGCGGAAGCAATGCCGCCGCGGTCACCGCAACCGTTCCGCTCTCCCCTACCCACCCCGAGAACCGCCTCCCGAAGCGTTTGGGCAGATGACGATGGAGTGCTGCTTCCCCGCCTTTGGCCCCCGTGGCCCAGGTCAAATACCCACCTAAAATGGACCCCACGATTGCCGCCGCGGCCGCGAACACCGGATCTGCTCGGTGGGCTATCAGTAGAATCAGCAGCAGATCGGTACTACCTGGCACAGGCAGAGGAATAATCGAGGAATCGATCGCCGACACGACGAAAAGCCCCAAGGTGCCAAAACTCATGAGCCAGTGCAAGCCGTGGCCGCTCCTGGCCGACTTCACCCCTTGCCTCACGGCCTCGTGCTGTAGGGATAGGTGAGTCATTGTTGATTGGACGCAAAAGGAGGCGATCGCGACGCAACTCTGCTCAGGCAGTTTCATGCGAGGGGAAAAGCCAGGCGAACAGGTAGCTCTGGAGGCTGGCCGCTAAACAATGTGTGGAGGTCTCCACTTCGCTACCCCGGTCGAAAAACATTTCCAGGCGAGGTCGTCAACACAGAGATCTCTCCGCTTCGGTCGAGATGACAAAGGGGAGGGTGACGCTTTGAGGGAGAGTGGTTGCTGGACAGAGGCTGTTTTTCATCACCTTGGCTGGGCCACAGGCCGGGCCACAGGCCCATAAGCGCTAACTTGTTTGGGATGTTTTTCTTCAAAACTCCCACAAAATCGTCATCCTGAGCGGAGCGCTCACAGATTGATCGGGTGATACAGCGCTTGATGGCGCGGAGTCGAAGAGCCTGTCCTGAGCGTAGCCGAAGGAACCTCAGGGCTACTTGTCCTACCCATGCCGTTCGTACCCTTTCCACCACCGAAGCCCGCACCTGGCGGACCGCCACGGTTTTTCCCCGGGGCCGAGAGCAAAAAAGGTAGCGTCTTGCTATGTACGGCGGCCACATCTACATCCTGGGCAGCCATACAGGCACGCTTTAGCTTGGCG
>DASRRN010000464.1:0-26004 GCA_035695685.1 Acidobacteriaceae bacterium
AGAACACATTTTCGACAGAGATGATTACCGGTGATAACTATCTTCCTATAGGCGGAACCGGACGATTCACAGGTGGTCCGCAACAGGGCCTGCAAGGGGAGATCACAGCCATCATCAATGGGGATTGGGGTCATTTCAAGACAGATGCGCCTATAGATCCTCCGCAGTTTTCAACCGATGTCATGGTCGAGAAAATCAAAGAGTCGATGAGGCGCAGGAATGTTCCCTTGCTGGACGTCGAGGTCTATCAGGACGGAACAATCTCACCAGAAACGTTTCAGATGTTTCAGACCATTCGCCGCCTGATTAGTTGACAAACGCTCAGCTCTAAGTTGCTGATTGTAAATGGTGGCCAGAGACGGGATCGAACTGCCGACGCCGGCCTTTTCAGGGCCTCCTACCAATGGACCTAAGTGGCCTAGAATCAGCGGACCCGATTGAAACAAAAGCCTTTAGCGCACTGTGGATTTAGGATCATTTGGGATCATCTGGGCTGTTTGCCTCCCCAGGATGTTCCCGTATTGTTCCCGCATTCCTCACTACTCCGACGAGCCCCGGACTGGAGGAAGTCTCTGCGTCAATGATATCGAATATGCCATTCGCTCCGGGTTGGTTTCCAGATGTGGTCGTTGCATCCGTGGGGGCGTCAACGGTCCGCTCGTTTGACGAATGTCGTGACGCTGTCGCGACAATGGGTGGTGGTGCCCATGACACTCATCAGCGGCGAACCGTTCGTCGATTGATCAGAGCTTCCCCGCAGAGCCAGGCGTCCCCGCGCATCAGGCTTGGCGGCTGGGGAAAATCGTGAAACCTACCAGAGATAGGAGGCGATGGTTCTGGGACGTACCGGCTTTCCGTTTGAGACTTCCATCTCCAGCACGATCTGAATGTTTTTCTTTTCCCATCCCTTGGGGGCGGTACGAGCAAATTCCTTCCAGGCCGCGCCGTCGACCAGAAACTCACCGGCCGCTTGGGTTCCAAACTGATTCAGCCCACCCGCCGAGATCACGACCCGTTTGCGTGCGGGGTCGAGGATTCTTGTAATGAGGGCATAATCACGGTCAATTGGTTGCGGATCGGTCTTCTCGAGAAGCCACTTTCGGTATGGGGGCATCTGCTCTCGGATCGTCCAAATCGGCTTATCAGGAGTTCCGCCCAATTCGAAGGTGAACCGCAGATTTTGATTCAAACTCATCGTCCAGGGGTTATTGAAGGCTCCGATTAAAACGACGTTCCGGCCGTCCAAATCCACTGCCAGGACTTCCTGGGGCCACCGGAGCTGGTTGGCGACGCCATGGCTTGCTAACAGGCGCATGATGCCAAGAGCCGCCCGGAGATTTCCAACGGTCACAGACTCGTCTCTCGCCACAATGAATTGCCCGGGCTCCACGGAGATGGATTGCGGATGTTGCTCAATGGCCCTCGCGAGCGCAGGGGAAACCCAGTCCCTGGTCGTATCGCCGAAGCAAATCAACACTTCATTGCTATCCTGAAAGACCGGCGCCCAAAATCGTTCCATGTCGTTTTGGGCAGAAGCAGGCAGCAGTTGCCTCCAGACCAGCCAGGAAACCCCTCCCACTACCAGCACAGCGGCAAGGATCAAAACGCTCAGCAGGACTGGCCGCACTCTTCCAATACCGGAGAGGACCTTCTCCGTCTCCAGGGCCGGTGGTTTGTCTTCAGCAGCGCCGGATGACTTGAGCGGATTCGCGTGGATAGCGTCGCCCGATTCTGCGGAAGGATCAGGGCTATCCTCGGTGGTCCAGTGAAACTCGGGAACGTATCCGCCTGCGATCAGATCAATCCTGACCGGTGAGGCAGACCGTTGGCCCGAGTAGTACTGGGATAATCGCCGGCGGACATCCGTTGCCCTGACTCGGACAATCGAGTCCGTTGCCGTTTCATAGTCAATGGCCCTTCCAAAAAGTTCGGCACCCAAAAAGCGTTCGGTCAGAGTCTCGAAGTCCCCTGCGAGGGCGCGCTTGACGACAAAGTCCAGAAAGTCCCGGCACCGCTTGCTACTGGAGAAACTATCGCTGGCCAGGATCGCCGTGAGCTCGGCCATGACTGTCACAGTTTGTTCCTGAGAAGGGAGGCGCGAAGCGTGCGTGAGAGGAACGGTCATTGCCTTCCGGACTGCAGAGGCCCCAAGTCTACCACGCTCGTAACGTGCTCGTAGCGTCGGCGTTGACGCGCTGCAACCGGTTGATTGTGTGTAACTTAACAAGCTTATCTCACGGCTAAACTGTTTCATACGTTGACAGCTCAATTCGCAGTGAAGAGACTCGGCGGCGAATCATGCTGGTCGCGACAGACAGCTTTGATGACAGGAATGCAGACGCAGACATCGATTCGCACTGGCAAACCAATCCGCCCGGAGCAAATGATTTCTCGACGGGCAAGCGGGCCTGGAGCGTAGCGGGTAGGCAGGCGGCATTTTCTTTGGAGGCGGCATGAAATACGACAGAGTCAAACAGAGCGCCCGGAGTTTCGCGGCTTTGATATTTCTGGTCCTGTGCGGGCTACTTATCTCATCGGCGCAACGCATCACAGGGAGTATCAGCGGTACGGTCAAAGATGAACAGGGCGCGACTGTCCCCCACGCGGCCGTCACGGCAACCAACGTCGACACGGGCTTTACTGGCACGATTGCGACGGGTGAAGACGGAACCTTCCTGATCCAGTATCTTCCGGTCGGCAACTATGTCGTCGAGGTCAGTGCTCCATCGTTCAAGAAGTTTATTCAGCAGAATGTTTCGGTCGCGGTCGACCAGACGGTGGCAGTGGCGGTAACGCTTGCAGCGGGCATCGAGACACAGACAATCGAGGTCACGGAAGTTCCGCCACTGGTCCAAACGACTTCCGCCGAACTGGGCCGGACCGTCTCGCCGAAAGAAATCATCTCTTTGCCGCTGGTGAATCGCAACGCATACGCCGAGCTCTCCCTAACCCCGGGGGTCTTGGCTAACAGCGCCAGCGCCCAAAGCAACGCCAACGGAACCCCGAATTTCCAAATTGGCGTTCCTTCCACCCAGGTTCAAGTCAACGGCGGCATCGACGCCGGCGTGCCGACGGTCAGCTACTACCTTGACGGCGGTATTAATATGACGGGCTTGCGCAACTATGGCAATCCGCTGCCGAATCCGGACGCGCTCCAGGAGTTTCGCGTCGAGACAAGTAATTTCGCGGCGCAGTACGGCCGCATGTCGGGGGCCGTAGTTACCGCCGTCACCAAGTCCGGCACCAACAAGTTCCACGGTTCCCTCTTCGAATTCAACCGCAATACCGCTCTGAATGCCATTCCCTGGGGCCAAACAACAGCGCAACATTATCGCCGCAATATGTTCGGCGGAACTGTGGGGGGCCCGGTCAAGCAAGACAAGGCGTTCTTTTTCTTCAGCTATGGCGGCCTGCGCCAGGTGGTCGGCACAACCCTCAGCGGCGGCATCATCCCAGGCAAATACATGACAGAAGGTGACTTTACCCAGCTCATAAACAGCAGCGGTAAGGTGGTCCCCGTCTATATGCCGGGAACGAAGACTCAATACGTGGGAACCAACGCCTCGCCCAACTGCCAAACGCCGACGGCAAATTGCGTTCCCAGCAGCGCCCTGGATCCGGCCGCGCAAAGTCTGATGAGCAAGTTCATCACGCCGCGTCTGACCTCGTCCATGAATCCTGCAACGACGAACTCCTATGCCGGATACTTCATCGGACCAACGAACCAGGACGAGTATCTAGGCAAGTATGACCAGGTGCTCTCGGACAAAGATCACGCCTCCGCCAGCTTTTTCTATCTCAACACTCTCCAGGACGCGTACGGAAACGGCAGCATTCCGTACATGACGAACCAGTCTTTTTCGAAGCAGTACAACACAAACGTCAGCGACATTCATATATTCAATGCCACTACGGCCAATCAAGCCTGGCTGACCTTTACCCGCGTCGCAGGCGGCCGCATCAACCTGCCGGCGACGGGTCTTGAACAGTTCGGGTCGGACTATCGCACACAGGGACCGCAGACCCTTCCATCGATCAACATCTCCGGATACTTTAGCGGCGGAGGCGCTTTGGCAGGCCCGGTTTCGGACACGGACTTCTACTCCCTCCGCGATCTGGTCAGCCTGACCAAGGGCAAACATAGCATTGATTTCGGCGGCGAAATCTCGCTCGAGAAAGACATGTTTCAAGGCAACCTCGAGAATTTCGGAGCCTTCAACTTCACTCCCACCGGGTTTCCAGGCACCACGGGGAATGCTTTGTCGGACTTCATCGTCGGTCAAGTCAACTCCATGGAGCAGGACACGCCTTACCACGGTCTGCTGAGCAACTGGTATTGGGCTTTCTACCTACAGGACAATTACCGCTTGCGGCCCAATCTGACACTCAACCTTGGACTCCGATGGGATGTGCAGACGGCGCCCGTCGAATCACAGAACCTGACTGCCACATTTGTTCCCAACGTGCAGTCGACAAAAGTGCCTTCGGCGCCCGAGGGAGTGCTCTTTCCTGGCGATCCCGGCGTTCCGCGCGGAATCGCCGGCAACCGCTATCACCACGTCTCGCCGCGTGTCGGCGTCGCGTGGGATCCATTCGGAGACGGCAAGACCGCCGTCCGTGCCGGCGCCGGCGTCTTCTACGGGGCAGTCAGCGCGAACCAATGGAATCAGCCCGCCAACGCGCAGCCCTTCGCCGTCCGCCAAACTTTCCCCTGTATCCAATCCTTTACCCATGTATATGGAAACTCGGTCATCGGCTGCACGCCATCTTTTCCAAACGGCAGTCTATTCCCCTACACGTTTGATCCATCCAATCCTCGCTTCCTGGCCAATGCGAGTGTTGAAACGATCAACCGGAATTATCAGTGGCCGTACGTCTACCAGCTCAACGCGGCCGTCCAACGCCAGTTGCCAAAGAATCTCAGTTTGACGGTGGCATACGTCGGGACGCTTTCGCACGACCTCCCCTTCGAGGTCGACGCCAACGCACCCATATGGGTGAACGGAGCCACGACCTCGAATGCCAATCCCCGGCGACCCTACAATGCAGACGGCGCTCTGGGAGTTGCGTCTCATCTGGTTTCTAATCAGACAGCCTCTTACAATTCGCTGCAGGTTTCGGCCATCAGGCCACTCACGCATAACCTGATGCTCAGCGGCTTTTACGTCCTGGGACACACCTTCCAGAGCGTCAATGAGAATGGAGTCGGTACGGCAGGCCCCGCACAGGACTTCTATGCCCTCTGGGAAGAGCGCGGTCCGATGGACGTTGATCGGCTCAACACATCCACGATCTCCGCTATCTGGAAGCTTGACTATTACAAAGGGAACAAGACGCTGTGGCAACAGCTAACCAACGGTTGGACCATCTCGCCGATCTTGGTTTTCAATAGCGGCACACCGGTTAACGTTGTGACTGGATCCGCCAAGAATGGCGATCCCTCCACCACCAATCGTCCCAACCTCGTTCCGGGCGTCAAGCCATTTCTCGATCCTGGCCGCCCGCGGAGCGTCAGCCGTTATGCCTGGTTCAATACTGCGGCTTTTACAGCCAATGGATCCGGCGGCATCGGGCCCGGCGGGGCGGACGGTACGACTCCGCGCGACTATTTGCGTGCGCCTGGTTACCGCGACGTCGACCTTGCAATATTCCATGACTTCCAATTTGAGCGCGGTATCAACTTCCAAATCCGAGGGGAAGCTACCAACGTGTTCAATCTTGTCAGCCTGGGCGCGCCCAACGCGAGTCTCGCGTCCACGCAATTCGGCTGGATTACGTCTGCCGCGACGCAACGCTTGATCCAGATCGGAGGTCGGTTCACATTTTAAAAGACATCAAGACAGTCAACCGCCGGACGTTTGCCAAAGTCCTGGCTCTTGCGTCCGGGACTCTGGCGGCTTCTTCCAGGCTTCTTGGGCAGCGGATAGCGCTGCCTACGGAGACCGGAAAAGTAGATCCGTCGACAGCGGGAAAGAAAAAATCCGGGCCGGAGTATGGCAAGCGTCCGCCGATTCACGAGACGGACCCGTTTGTTAGGTCGCTTGTCTTCGCGCGGCGCGAAGCCCAACCAAGAGTTCGCCCGTTCTCTCTCAATCAAGTTCAGTTGGATTCGGGCCCATTGCAGCAGGCCCGCGACTGGAATCGCGCTTACATGATGCGGCTGGACAACGATCGCCTGTTGCATAACTTTCGCGTCACCGCAGGTCTGCCGTCTGAGGCCGAGCCTCTTGGCGGTTGGGAGGCGCCGACCTCAGAGTTGCGCGGGCACTTTGTAGGCCACTACCTCTCGGCCTCCTCCATGCTCTACCTGTCCACCGGCAATCACGAGATAAAGGCCAAGGGTGACAGCCTGGTGGCAGGCATCGCCGCGTGCCAGGCCAAGCTCGATAGCAATGGTTACGTGAGCGCCTTTCCCGAGGATTTCTTTGATCGACTAAATAAGCGTGAGAAGGTGTGGGCGCCTTTCTATACGCTTCACAAAATCATGGCCGGCTTGTTGGACATGCACGTGCACGCTGACAATCAGCAAGCGCTGGATATCGTCTTAAAGCTCGCCGCATGGGTGGATGTATGGACGGCGGCCAAGTCTGAAGAACACATGCAGGAGATCCTGAACACTGAATACGGTGGGATGAATGAGGTGCTTTATAACCTCTCGGGAGCGACGGGGGACGATCGCTGGGCTCGGACCGGCGACCGGTTTAATAAGAAGATCTTTTTTACACCGCTGGCCCTGCGGCGCGACGAGCTTTACGATCTTCATGCGAACACGCATATTCCACAAGTCATCGGTGCGGCACGCCGGTATGAGCTATCGTCTGACTACCGCTTCAGGGACGTCAGCGAGTTCTTCTGGGAGACTGTGACCGAGGCCCGCACCTACGTTACGGGAGGATCGGGCAACGCGGAGGCGTGGCTGACTCACCCAAACCACCTCTCTATCGAGATGAAAGCCAGCTCACATCACCAGGAGTGTTGCTGCTCTTACAACATGATGAAGTTGACTCGGCATTTGTACGGCTGGACGGGCGATCCCCGCTTCATCGACTATTATGAGCGCAACCTCCTGAATCATCGATTGGGAGCCATTGAACCAGAGACCGGGCTTACCACTTATTTCCTTTCCATGTCTCCGGGCGCGTGGAAAACAATCTGCACGGAGGACCAAACGTTCTGGTGCTGTGGGGGGACGGCGCTTGAGGATTACGCCAAGCTCAACGACACCATCTACTTTCACGACGAGGATTCCCTCTACGTGAACCTGTTTGTTGCGTCGAAACTGGACTGGACAGAGCGTCATATCCGGCTGCGGCAGGAGACGATGTTCCCGGAGGTCGGCGCCACGACGATGATCATCGAGTCAACACCTGCGACGAAGTGGACGATGCGCCTACGCATCCCCGCCTGGATCAGCGACGCCAGCTCCGCGAGGATCAATGGGCGCCCCCTAGAAGGGGCTGCCAGCCCTGGCAGTTACCTCAGCATTCGTCGTTTCTGGAAGCCGGGCGATCGAGTAGAGCTGATAACACCCATGCAGCTTACGTCGGAAGGTATTCATGATGACTTGACGCTACAGGCGTTTCTCTACGGCCCTGTTGTGCTGGCTGGACAATTTCCGATGGGGAAGATGACCGAAGCGCTACTGCACAAGAACCAAGGGCCAGAGATTCGAGACGCACCTTTGGACGTGCCGGGACTTATTGCGAGGGGAACCAATCCCTCCCACTGGATTGAGCCCGTTCCGGGACAGCCGCTGACCTTTCGAACGACCGGACAAGCAAGAGATGTAACGCTCAAGCCGCTCAACCAAAGTTGGGAACGCTTTGCCGTTTATTGGAAGTTGTCTTAAGAAGCCGACTACAACTGCTGCCACCATGCCTATCGAGTCACGCTTTCGTGCTCTGTCCGCACGTTCGATCTCCACTACACCGCAGCAAAAGGCCACTCAGAACATCACTAAAAATCAATCTGAAAGCGGTTTTTATGCTGATGGGAACAATACGGGAACATCGTTGATTCAGTATTTTCAGCCACTTAAAAGAAAGGAGTCAGAATGGCCTCGGAGAATGAATGCGGCACCCTGCGCTAAGCGGTTGATTCTAAGTGGTGGCCAGAGACGGGATCGAACCGCCGACGCCGGCCTTTTCAGGGCCGCGCTCTACCACTGAGCTATCTGGCCTCAGGAAACCCAAGGACGCTGCTTCCGCTTAAGTAGTGTCTGAGTCTGCAGCTTCAGGCGGAGGGCCCGGCCAGGTCAGCAACTGCGCACAAGCAACAAACGTCAGTATAGCAATCGCCTCACAGTGCGCAAACACCGCCTCCCGCAAATCCATGAAGTACACTGGACGCTCGCAGTTCACAATTGAAAGACGTCCGCTCCCTCCCCAGCCAATGTCCCGTTGTCGCGCCTCAATTCGTCTGGCCGTTCCCACACTCCTTGTCTGCCTGATGCCAGCCCTCTTGGCGCAGCGGCCAGCCGCCACTGGGGAAGCCCGTGCGGCTCGTGCCCTCGAGCGCGCTCGCCAGCAGGGGCCGCTCGCCCTTTACGCCTTCCTTCACGACATGCCCAAAGGCGCCGATCTCCACACCCATTTGGCGGGTGCCGTGTATGCGGAAAGCTTCATCCGCGAAGCTGCGGAAGACAATCTGTGCATCAACTCCAAAACACTTGTCCTTTACAAGACCATGGCCATGACACGCAGTATGCCTCCTCAGCCGGTCTGCGGGGAAGAGGGGGAGCGCGCAGCCAATGCTCTTACCAACCAAAAGCTCTACGACCAGCTGATCAACATCTTTTCCATGCGAACGTTTGTTCCCACCACTGAGGAGTCGGGGCACGATCACTTTTTCGCATCCTTCGATCACTTTCAAGCGGCGGAGGACCCCAGGCATGTGGGCGAGTGGGTCGATGAGCTGGCTAGCCGCGCCGCTGATCAAAACGAGCAGTATCTCGAAATCATGCATACCCCCAACTTCCGGCCGTCCCTGGCTCTGGATGAAAACCTGGGCCCCATCGACACCCATACGGATTTCGCCCAACTGCGCCAGCAGTTGCTCGACGCAGGGTTGCAAAAATATCTACCGGCAATGCGCGCGGAGTTTGACGAAGGCGAACACCAGCGCCGCGAGCTGGAGCATTGCGGTGCAAGCGGCGCAACCCCGCCCTGCAATCTGCAGGTGCGCTATCTCTACCAGGTGTTGCGTGCGTTGCCATCAGCAGCGGTGTTTGTCCAGCTGCTTTGCGGTTTTGAGCTGGCCTCCGCTGACCCGCTGGTGGTAGGCATCAATATGGTGCAGCCGGAAGATGGGCGCGTCGCCCTGGCCAACTACCGGCTGCAAATGCAGATGGTCGATGCGCTGCACCGCCTTTACCCCAAAGTGCATATCACCCTGCACGCCGGTGAACTGGGTCCCGGCATGGTGCCTCCGGATGATTTGCACTTTCATATCCGCTCCGCTGTGGAAGTGGCGCATGCCGAGCGCATTGGCCACGGCGTCGACGTGATGCAGGAGGATCGTCCTTACGATCTGCTGAAGGAGATGGCCACGAAGCGCGTGATGGTGGAGATCAACCTCACCAGCAACGACCTGATTCTTAATGTCAAGGGCGCGGACCATCCTCTGCCCATGTATCGCCTGTACCACGTGCCGGTAGCTCTCTCGACCGATGATGAGGGCGTCTCCCGCATCAATATGACTCACGAATATGTCCGCGCGGCCATGGCCTACCCGCTCACCTACAGCGACTTCAAACAAATGGTGCGCACCGGGCTCGAACACAGCTTCCTGCCCGGCGACAGTCTCTGGGAACAGGCGGGCCCATGGGAAAGCTACTCCCGTCCGCGTGCAGCATGCGGTCCGCAGCTCGGCCGCGAGCAGGCCTCGAGAGCGTGCGCATCGCTGCTCGCCGCTAGTGAAAAGGCCCGCCAGCAGTTTGAGCTGGAACGGCGCTTCCAGGTTTTCGAAAAGGGCTTTTAGGGCGCCTCACGCCGGCCAGCTCGTAAGGTAGGTCCTCCACAGAGCAACAGCGCTTCCTTTCATCTCCCGCGTTTACACTGCAGAAGCAGCGCATGCGCATTGTTCTCTCCAGCTTCGGTACCCTTGGCGACATCCATCCACTCATTGCCCTGGCGCTCGAGTTGCAGCGGCGGGGTCACGTTCCCGTGCTCGCGGTTCCCGAGCTCTTTCGTCCCAAGATCGTTTCGTTGGGACTGGAATTCGCCCCCGTCGGTCCCATCCTCGATCCAGACGACAACCGGCTGGTAGCCATGTTGATGGACATTCGCAAGGGAACGGAGCGCACGCTGCGCGACATTTTGTTTCCCGCGATTCGGCAAAGCTACCGGGAATTGCTTACGGCAGTAGAGGCCAAGGGGGGCGCTGACCTGATGCTGGCTGGAGAGCTGGTCTACCAGGCTCCGATAGTCGCCGAGGTTACGGGCATCCCCTGGGCGTCGTATGTGCTCGCGCCACTATCCTTTTTTTCTCGCTACGATGCGCCGGTGCTGCCACCCTATCCCATGTTGGCACGGCTGCAACCCGCCTTGCCCGGTATGGGAAGAGTGATTGCCCGGTTTGCGCGTTGGGTCACGCGAAGCTGGCCAGAGCCGATATATCAGCTTCGTTCTGAGCTGGGCCTGGGCCGCGGCCCGGATCCCATCTTCGAAGCCAAGCATTCACCCTACCTGGTGTTGGCGATGTTTTCCCCTTTGTTGGGTGAGCCTCAACCGGACTGGCCATCTGCTACCAAAACGACCGGCTTCGTCTTCTACGATGGCGATGCCGGTCATCGCGGTCTACCCCCGCCGGTTGAGCAGTTCCTGCAACAGGGGCCACCGCCGCTTGTCTTTACACTGGGTTCGGCAGCCGTTCTGGACGCCGGCGACTTTTATCAGCAGAGTGCGCTGGCCGCCGGCTTGCTTGGGCAGCGCGCGGTGCTCCTGGTAGGCAGCGACCCGCGCAATACCCCTCGAGAGCTTCCGCAGAATGTTTGCGTCGCAAACTATGCGCCCTATTCCAGGCTTTTTCCGCGCGCATCGGTCATCATCCACCAGGGCGGTGTAGGCACAACCGCACAAGCACTGAATTCCGGCATACCCATGCTGGTGATGCCCTACAGCCACGATCAACCAGACAATGCGCGGCGGGTGCGTCGCCTGGGGGTCGCCCGCGTGATCCGGCGGTCGCGGTATACGGCGGAGCTGGCTGCTCGCAAGATCACCCTGCTGCTGGAGAACACGCGTACGCGCCGGCGAGCCGCCAGGATTGGTGAGCAACTGCATCACGAGGATGGATTGAAGGCCGCCTGTGATGCGCTGGAAACACTGGGCAAAAGCCGTGCACCATAGAATCAGAACTGCAACTTGTCATTGGCGGTAATAAGCATCGCGCGGATCCCATGCACGGCTTTATTTGGGCCATAAAGGGTTGAGAGAGAATTGAATTTTAGAGGGTGTGTGAGAACTTCAATTCCAAACTCAGTCCCGAAGAGCCTGCCCTGAGCTTGTCGAACGGGGACGTCTGAACTTAGCCCAGGACGTGAGTCCTGGGTTAACCGAAAAAGCTGGACTAGTCCCGCCAGGGACGGCTGAAACCACGTCCCCTGTGTTCAGCCGTCCCTGGCGGGACTGGTCGGATTGCTTATATCTACCCAGGACTGTCGTCCTGGGCTAAGTTCAGCCGTCCCCGTTCGACAAGCTCAGGGCCGTCCCTACGGGACTTAGAGCAGAGTTCTCACACACCCTCTTTCGCCCCTGGGGCATGCCTTCCTGCCCGATCAGACTTTTTCCCCCAGCCTGCTAGGGGACAACCTCGGTTGCGCTGGCGAAGCTCAATTGGTGAATCGCCATCCAGGTCTGAGCGTACGAGTTCAGCGCGTTGAGGCTAGTGGCGCGATCGTCCTGCAGAGCACTCAGATAGTCCAGCAGCGACAGGCCACCGCGCTGGTAAGCAAACTCCGCAATCGATAACACGTCTTTCGCTTCGGCCAGATAGTGCCCGTTGTAGCGGTCGGAAAGCACTTTGGCAGTGGTGTATCCGATCCATGCCTGGTCTACATCGGAATAGACCTGGTTCTGCGCCGCTACCTGGCCGAACCGGCTGGACTGCGCGAGGTACTTGCTAGTGTCTTTGTTGCCCTGGTTACGATCAAAGATGCGCAGAGGAATGTTGATACTGAAGCCGGCCGAGCTGTAGACGCCAGTCCGGTCGTATTCGCCCTCAAGCGTAGGATCCGTGGTTCCGTTGGCATAAGCCAATTTCACATTCGCATCGGCGACGCGCACCGCTGCCTGGGCGGCCTGATAATCCGGTCTCGCCGCCAGCGCCTTCTGCTCCAGTTCCGTCAGGCTTGTCGAGAGCGGCGGTGGAACAATATCTCCCGCGATATCGAAGTTGCGGCCAGGCTGGTTAATGCCCAACAAGGTCTGTAGTTGGTCACTGGCCTGCCCTAGGTTCATCTCGGCGCTCGATTCGTCCGATTCGAACTGCGCCAGCTGCAGATCGAGCCTCTCGTAATCAAGCTTGCCAATGTCGCCGGCGGTATAACGATCATGGTTGATCTGCAGCTCGTGCCGAAAGCTGCTCAGATTGTCTTGCGCCAGTTTCAACGTCGCTTTGGCCAATAACAGAGCGGTAAAGCTCTGTTTGACCTGCAGAGTGGTTTGTCTTATTTGATCGTGATATTGCGCCTCGGTTTGCGAAGTCGTTGCCCGCGCACTATCGAGGCGCCAGCGTCGCTTCTGCCCCCGCTCGAATAGCCGCGAAAGCTGGAAGTAATAGGAATACGGGCTGGAGGGATTATCTGCCGGCAATGTGATGTCGCTGGCAGTAATGGCGAAGTTCGGATTGGCACGCAGCCCGGCTTCAACCTCCTGCCCTTTCATGGAAAGCAGGTTCTGTTGCGCTGCCAAGAGCGCGGGATTATGCGCCAACGCCTGATCCACCGCCTGCTGCATGGTGATCGGCGCAGCGGGGGGAGGGGGGGCTTGCGCGTAGCTTATCTGCGCGACCGAGAGCGCCATGCAGAGTAATAGCGTGATTCGTGTGCTGGAGTTCAATTCTCAAACTCCGTTTCCGGCGTGGGGAGGACGTCATGCTCGCCCGCAATCCACACGTATAGGGTTGGCAGCAGAAAGACACTCATCACCAACGCAGCGATCAAGCCGCCCACAATGACGATGGCAAAAGGACGCTGCGAATCGGAGCCGATGCCGTGGGATGTGGCCGCGGGCAGAAGACCCAATGTAGCCACCAGCATAGTCATCATGATAGGACGCAGTCTCAGCACCGCACCTTCCACCGCAGATTCCTCAATCGAGTGACCGCGCACACGCAGCTGATTGATGTACTCAAGCATGATGACGCCGGTCTGCACCGAAACACCGAACAGAGCAAGAAAGCCGACACCGGAAGAAACACTGAAGTTGGTGTGCGTGAATAACAACGCCAGCATACCGCCGACCGGAGCCATGGCAACGTTGCACAAAATGAGCAGCGCCCACTTCGCCGAACGGAACATGGTGTAAAGAATGATGAAGATGATGGTGATGGTGATGGGCAAGACCAGCGCCAAGCGCTTGTCCGCTCTCTTCTGGCTCTGGTATTCGCCGGCCCAATCAAGATGGTAGCCCGGTGGCAGCTTTACCTGCGCGTTGACCTTGGCGATCGCTTCTTCCACGGTGCTTCCCAGATCGCGACCGCGGACGCTGTATTTGATCGCGACGTAGCGCTGATTAGCCTCGCGATAGATCTCCTCGGCGCCATCTTCCACTTTGACCTGAGTCAGCTGGGCGAGCGAAACCCGTTCGCCGGAAGGGGACAGCAGGCGAATGTCTTCAATCGCCTGCTGCGTATCACGATAGGGCTTCTGGTAGCGAACTACCAGGTCGTAGCGCGCCTCGCCCCGCAGCACCTGACTGACCGCGCCCCCGCCAACCGCGGTCTGAATGGCATCCTGCACGTCAGCCACATTGATGCCGAAGCGCGCAGCGGCTTGCCGGTCGACCACGTAGTTCAGATTGGGTTGGCCGATTACGCGGAAGATTCCGAGGTCCTGGATGCCCCGAATCTTACTCATAATGGATTCGATCTGGTCGCTCTTTTCCTCCAGCAACTTCAGATCATCCCCGTAAAGCTTGACCGCTAGTTCGCCTTTGACGCCGCTGACCGCCTCCTCCACATTGTCTGAGATGGGCTGGGAAAAGTTCCATATCACGCCCGGCATTTTCTCCAGTTCGCGATCCATGGCGCCGATCAATTCGTCTTTGTTCTGGTGGAAGGCGGGCCGCCACTTCGCCTTGGGAAGCAGATCGACAAAATATTCGGTATTGAAAAAGCCCGTGGTGTCAGTGCCGTCATCGGGCCGTCCCACCTGGCTCACCACATCCGTCACCTCTGGAAATGCGGCCAGAATGACACGCGCCTGATCCATTGTGGCAACGCCCGCGGTAGGGCCGGTGCTGGGAGCCAGGGTGCCACGTACCCATATAGCGCCTTCATCCAGGTGGGGCAGGAACTCCGATCCGATCACTCCACTCAAGCCCAGAAAACCTGCCAATACCAAAGCTCCTACGGCGACACCAACGGTGGCGAATCGATGTTCGATGGCCCAAGTCGCGGCGTGACGGTAGCGATCCGTAATCCATGCCATCACCGGGTTGTGCCATTCGCGCGCACCCTTCGAGAAAAGGAAACTGGACAGCACCGGCGCGATCAACATGGAGAAAATCAGGGCACCAAAGAGGGCAAACGCTACCGTCCACGCCATGGGCTTGAACAATCGCCCCTCAACGGCCTGCAAGGTAAAGATCGGCAGGTAGGCGGTAACGATGATGCCAATGGCGTAGAAGACGGGGCGCTGCACCTCGTGCGCGGCCTCACGAATCTGCTCGCTGGGGCTGCTACTATCGGAGCGCCGATGACCGAGGTGACGGACAATGTTCTCCACCATGACCACCGCACCGTCCACTACCATGCCGAAGTCGAGCGCGCCCAACGACAGCAGGTTGGCCGGGATATGAACCTGATCAAGGCAAATGGAAGCAAAGAGGAGCGAGAAAGGAATGGTGAGTGAAACGATGAGAGCGCCGCGAACATTCCCGAGGAAGAGAAAGAGAATGATCACCACGAGGATAATGCCCTCGGTCAGATTGTGCAGAACCGTGTGGGTGGTGTAGTGCAAAAGATCGCTGCGATCCAGGAAGGGAACGACCTTGACTCCCTTGGGTAGAATCAGGTTATTTAGTTCTTTGACTTTTTCATGGATGCCCGCCAGGGTCGAATCGGAATCGTCCCCCTTCTGCAGGAGCACGATCCCCTCGATCGTGTCGCCGTCGTCAATAACCTTGCCATCGACGCGATGAATAGCCTTGCCGATCTGGCCCAGGCGGATCTTCGGTCCCTGCACCACCTCGGCAATATCCTTCACCCGCAGCGCTGTTCCATTGGCCGTCTTGAGAACGGTCTGCTCGATGTCCTGGACGTTGCGATAGAGGCCAACCTCACGAACATTGATTTGCTGCTGCCCTTGCTCGATGAAGCTGCCACCGGCATTGATATTGTTGTTGGCTAGCTGTTGTTCTACCTGGCCTATGCTCAGCCCGTACGCAATCAGCTTATTGGGATCGACCCTCACCTGGTATTCGCGCGTGATGCCGCCAAAACTCGCGACATCGACGACGCCGGGAACGGACTTGAACTGCTTCTCCAACGTCCAGTCCTCAATCGACTTCAACTCCATGTTGTCGTAAGCGGGGTTGGTACTATGCAACGTGTACCAGTAGATCTGCCCAACCGGACTCCAGTCGGTGCCCATCACCGGCGTCAAGCCCGCAGGCAGCGTGACCTGCGAGAGCCGTTCCAGGACCTTCTCACGATTCCAGTCGTTAACCGAATCGTCGTCGAAGATCATTTTCACGTCGGAAAGACCCGCAAGTGAAAACGACCGCAGGTGCTGCATGTGCGGAATTCCGGCCATCTGGACTTCGATGGGTACCGTGACCTGCTGCTCTACCTCTTCGGCGGCGCGACCCGGCCACTGCGTAATCACTTCGACGTAGTTGTTGGCTACGTCGGGATACGCCTCGACCGGCAGATTATGGAAAGAGATCGCGCCCCACACGAACAGCAGAATGGCAATCGCCAGGATCATGAACCGGTTGTTAAGTGCAAAATCAACCAGACCACGGATCATTACTGGTCCACCGTATTTTGCAATTCCAGCGCACGGGTCACTACCTGCTGGCCGACAGCGAGGCCGGAGGTGACCTCCTGCATTCCACCCGGAAGCATGGCGCCGCCGACAACACCTAGCCGCTTGAACTTTCCCCCTCCCACAGGCGCATAAACCCAGTCCCGATCGTGCAGGTGCAGGATCGCAGAGGCGGGTACCGAGGTGTGGTCCTCGAGCCTGTGGCCGTGGAAGGTAGCGGTAGCAAACATACCGATACGCATCAGGTGGTCAGGATTCGGCACCTGAATGCGAACCTTCGCAGTGCGGATACTGGGATCGAGAACGGCGTCGATCTCACTGATCGTGCCGGTAACAACGCGGTCAGGATAGGCGTTCAGCCGAATATCGGCAGTCTGGCCGACGTGAAC
The DNA here is from genome assembly GCA_035695685.1 of Acidobacteriaceae bacterium. Classification (GTDB taxonomy): domain Bacteria; phylum Acidobacteriota; class Terriglobia; order Terriglobales; family Acidobacteriaceae; genus PALSA-350. The sequence goes on from DASRRN010000464.1 coordinate 16,600, forward strand.
CATGGGCAGATCGTTCTCGTAAACATCGCAGATGATCCACACTTCCGAGAGATCGGCTATCGTGAAGGCGGTGGCCGATCCAGCAAAAGTGACGCCAGTTGCGGCGGCATTGGTTACATTCTGCGCGATGACGACACCAGTCGCCGGTGAATAGACTTTCGCCGTCAACGACGGATGGGCCGGATCGACACCGAGGAACTGCAACTGCTGCTCAGCCGCCGTCAGATCCGTTCTGGCGTCCTGCTCGCTATCGTCCGCGATTTCCAGCTGGCTCTTGGCAATCGCGCCCTTTTCATAAAGAATTTTGGCTCGTTCGTCTTGCGTCCGCGCGAGTCTCTCGTCGTTTACCGCCTTCAAGTATTGATTGAAGGCGTTGGAGATGTCGGTGCTCTGCACCTCCATGAGCAACTGCCCCTTTTTTACGTAGGCGCCGATTTGGGTGTGAATCGCAATCACACGGCCAGAAGCTATCGAAATGACCGGGATCGTTCGGGAAACATCCGGATTGACCGTACCGGTGACGTTGAGGGTAGAAGTGGACGCATATCGCGTGGCCGCAGTGACAGGAAAACGGTCCGGATGGTCGACGGTGATGAGGCTGACGCCCCCTTCGGTCTCCACCTGTACAGGAGGCGGCGCCTGCGCTGCCTGATCATGCTTCGCGCCGCCGCAACTACTCAACACGCACAGGCTGAACGCCGTTGCGATGACCACGGTGTACTTCATGAATAGACCTCACCAGCCAATGCAAGATTCCAATCTTCCCCAGGCAAAGCTCCAGCCGAGCGAAACCCATCGCGGTGCCTCACAAATCGTCGCGGGTGGTTTCCTGCAACGGAAAACCGCTAAAATAGCTCTCGCTTCGGACTGCTCTCACGAAACAACTCTAGCTGACCGAATTTGTTTGCAATGTGTTTGTAACAATTTGGCGGAACAGAGGGCAGAATCGGGGCACACACCATTCAGCGAAGCCTCGTTGCTGATAACCAAAACCATCCTTTGGCGGAAATTGGGTTTTACCATATCGTAGGATATAGTGCACCCTGCCGGAACGCTTGCCCGCCGGCTCCGCGCTGGACGGGGGTTCGGCGACGCCACCACCAGACTCGATGTTACTTGAGACTAGGGGCCACGATTGGTCAGTTCCAGTTATCTTTCGATTTAGAGCCTACCTGTTAAGTTGCAACGCTGCGTCAAACCTGCGTGAGCAATTCACAAGCACGAACCTCCGCTTATACCTCGATCGTAACCGAGATAGATTCCTGCGCCCGATTGACCCATGCGTAACTTGCATATGTCCTATTTTTGATTAGATTCTCGACCCAGATTTCAAGCGTGCCTTTGAATTCCCCGGGGCCGCTCACCCTCGGCCGTAGAATAGGAGTTGGATTGAGACCATCACGGGAAAGTCGTGAAATGCCCTTCCTTTCCATGTTTATGTGGGGAAAGCGCCGGACGTCGCTGCCGATAGCCGGCTTGATGATCGGCTTAATTGCGGTCGTCGATGCGCATACCACTGGGGAAATCCCACTCGGCTTCCTCTATCTCCTTCCCATGCTCGTGGTCGGCGCCGCCCTGACTCGTTGGGAAATCGCCGCGGTAGCCGCGATCTGCGCTTGGCTGGCAGAGGCGTTCGATGCATTTTCCTGGGGACCCAACACCGGCCTGCCACGCGATCTTCTCTACCTGGCTGCTTTTTTCTGCATGGGACTCTTCATGCACGAGGTGACGCGCAGCCGGAAGCTTTCTTTACGGCACATGCGGCAGATCGAGACCGAGATGACGGCGCGACGGGACGCGGAGGAGCAATTGAAAGTGCTCGTGGACAGCAGTCCCGCCGCCATCATTACCACTAGTTCTGACGGTCGCGTGCTGCTCGCCAACGACGCAGCGAACCGCCTTTTCGGGCTCGAACCAGGTAGCCTTCCCGGCCGGCCGATCCGCGATTATCTCCCGTCGCTGATCAATGTGCCCGCCCTGGACAGGAATCGCCAGGCTTTTCGCACCGCGATGCAGTGTCGCGGACGCAGAGCGGACGGCGAGGTCTTTCAGGCCGACGTTTGGTTCTCCACCTACGTGACCAGTGCCGGACCCCGATTGGCGGCCATGGTGCTGGATACATCCGAAGACCTGAGAACCCATGAGGAGTCGAGCTTTCACCAGATGCTGGCCAGTTCACGCATCATGGTGGCCGCTGTTTCGCATGAGGTTCGCAATGTATGCGGGGCCATCGCCCTGGTCCATGAAAATCTGTCTCGAAGCGGAAAACTCACACAAAATAAAGACTTTGAAGCCCTGGGTACGCTGATTGTGGCGCTCGAACGCATTGCCGCAATGGACCTCAGGCAGAATACGAGCCAGGCCTCGGGTATGGAGGTTCATCCCTTGCTCGACGAGCTGCGCATTGTGATTGATTCTTCCCTGCGCGATCGCGGCATCACGAGCCGGTGGGAAATCGAGGACGATCTCCCGCCGGTATGGGCCGACCGCCAGAGCCTGATGCAGGTGTTCCTCAACCTGACTAAGAACAGCGAGCGCGCCATGGAAGACCAGGAGCGGAAGGAACTGACCGTGAGCGCGCGGAGTGAAGGAATCGCTATCGCGATACGCTTTCGCGACACCGGGGGTGGGGTGGCTCACCCGGAGCGGCTCTTTCGTCCGTTTCAACTAGAGGCCCAATCGACAGGTCTGGGTCTCTACCTATCGCGCGCCCTTATGCGCAGTTTCAAGGGCGACTTGCACTACGAACCGGAGGCCGGAGGTTCCACGTTCGTGGTACAGTTGTCAGCCTCTCTGCGAGAAAGCAAGAATGAGAACTATGAGCAGCAAAATTCAGGTGTTGTTGATCGACGATCACAGCCTATTCCGGGAGAGCCTCAGCCGGCTTCTCGAGACCGAGTCTGACTTCCACATCGTGGGCACCTGTGCTTCGGCAACCGAGGCGTTGTCCCTGCCTGAGCTCAAAAACATTGACGTCGTTCTGCTCGATTACGATCTAGGCCACGAGCAGGGCACGCAATTTCTCGACCGCGCGGGCAGTTGCGGTTTCGCCGGCCGCATTTTGATGGTGACCGCCGGTATGAGCGATGCTGTGATGCTGCGCGCCCTGGAGAACGGTTCCCACGGAGTGTTTCTAAAGCACAGCCCCCCGAGCCGCCTGGTAGAGGCCATCAGAAAGGTAGTCGCAGGAGAGGTATGGCTCGACCCTGCAGTTACCCGTTCCATTATCGCCGCAGCCACCGGCAATGCCGCCGCCCCCCGCCGGGCACAAGGGTTGACACAGCGTGAGCAGGCAGTGCTCAAGGGAGTTTTTGAAGGCCTGACCAACAAGGAGATCGGGGCCCGGCTGGCGATCTCAGAGAGCTCCGTCAAGGCTGTGCTACAGCAGCTTTTCGAGAAGACCGGCGTACGCACGCGCAGCCAATTGGTGCGCATTGCTTTGGAAAAGCACTCAGACGAGTGGCTGACCAATCCCACCTGATCATGAATGCTGGCGCTCAAGTATGGGACGCGATTGTAGTGGGAGCGGGACCGGCGGGATGCGCGGCGGCCTACGATCTCGCCATCGCTGGTCAATCCGTACTACTCGTTGACAAGAGCGAATTCCCGCGACCCAAAGCCTGTGCCGGCGGGCTGACGATCAAGGCCGTTAAGGCGCTGAGATATTCTATTCAGCCGGTAGTAAAGCAGACTGTTCGACGCGTCCGGCTGGAGGGTGGAGGTTTGTCATCCTCGTTAGAGAGCCGCGAGCCCATCTGCGTGATGACGGTCCGATCTGAGCTCGACGAATACTGCCTGCGGAAAACGATCGCGGCGGGCGCTTGCTTCCGAAGGATCGGCAGCCTACGACAGATTGCGCGCAGCGGAAATAACGTGCAGTTGATCACTGCCGGGGAGACCTATCAAGCCCGTTTTCTGGTGGGCGCCGATGGAGCAAGCGGCCAGGTACGGCGCCTGTGCACGCAAGGTTCCCGGTTCTCTCAGGGCTTTGCACTTGAAGTCCGAACGGCGATTCCGAACGAGGAGCCGGATCTTACGTTTGATTTTGGCGCCATCCCAGACGGTTACGCGTGGGTTTTTCCCAAGGGAGATCATCTCAATGTAGGGGTCTACACTCAGTCGTCTGACGCCACCCTGACCCGGACCCGGTTGCTGAGCTACGTAAAGGAGAGGCTGGGCACGAACACGCTGGATCATGTTACCGGGCAATACCTGGGTATCGGGGCAGGCGAATGTGATCCGGAATGCGTTCAGCCTGATTTGCGCGATCGCGTCCTGTTGGCGGGAGATGCAGGCGGCTTCGTCGATCCCCTTACGGGAGAAGGAATTTATGGTGCACTGCTCAGCGGGCAAGCGGCCGCAAGCGCCATCCTCTCCGAGACTCGAGGCGAAGGTACCGCCGTGAAGGCCTTCGCCGGCTGTCTTGACGGCTATCGCCAGACGCTGCGCTTTTCTTCCCGGGCGGCGACCGCGTTTTATGCGGATCCTGCCCGCGGAATCCGGGCCATGCGCATGCCCTTCGTACGCCGGTCGCTGGTCAAAACCTATACCCATGGACTGAATATCAAGAGCCTGGCCGTGCGCATCGCAATGTCACAGTGCTGAACCATCCCCTTGCCGACGGCGGGGGGCGGGGCCAATGGAACATTCGTGGATACAGATAACAGGAAGTCAGGGATGAAAGAAGCTGTAGAGCAACACCGTAAGAACGATGCCGCTGACCACGACATAAATCTTGTCTTTCTGAGCCACAAAGCTATACAGGCAGAAAGCCACGCGCATGATCGGGGTCGCGATCAGAAGCAGAATGCCTAATCGGATGATGCTGCGACTGTCGAGGTGACGAATTCCCTCGAAAACCGGCGCAAACCGGTCGGCAGGACTGGGAACTCCGTGAAAATGCCGATAGTCCGGCTCCACTCCATGCGCCCGCCACAGATACAGAATCCAACCAACCAGGACCACGAACGCAGCCAGGCTGACACCGGCCCGCAGCATCCGGCTGATGGCGAGGTCCATTTTCAGATCGGTCTCTGATGCCACCAGATCACAGCCTTCCTGTGGCTCCGCTGTAGATCATTTCCACGCCCAGCGCGACAATGACTACCGCGAAAATCACTCTGAGGATAGGTACACGCAACCTGACCAGTATGCGTGCGCCCGCGAGCGAGCCTGCTAATACTCCCAGCATGACCGGCGCGGCTAAGCCGGGCGCGACATAGCCCCGGCCAAGATAAATACCAGCGCTGGCGGCAGCGGTCACGCCAATCATGAAGTTGCTGGTTGTGGTGGACACTTTGAATGGAAGCTTCATGGCGTGATCCATGGCCAGAACCTTGACCGCCCCGGAGCCGATGCCAAGAAGCCCGGACAAAATCCCGGCAACAAACATGATGCCAAAGCCGGCCGGAACGTTCTGCGCAACGTAGGCCTGGCGGCCTTTCTCCGTCGGGTAGTCTCCGCTTAGCTTCAATTTCTCGGCCAGCTTATCTTGCCCATGTTGGATGTGATCCTGTTGGTGGCGAAGCCCGCTCCAGGCCGAGTAAAGCAACGTGATGCCAAATATAATGCCGATGGCATGGGTTGATATGCGGGCCGTAAGGTACGCGCCTCCCACGGCGCCCAGCGTAGTGGCGACCTCAAGAAACATTCCTATCCGCACATTGGAAAATCCTTCCCGGACGTATGAGACAGCAGTACCCGAAGAAGTGGCGATCACAGAAATGAGCGACGCACCGATGGCGTAGCGAAGATCGACATGAAACAGCAGGGCAAGCGCGGGCACGATGACCACACCACCGCCCAGACCGGTCAGCGCGCCGAGCAGGCCGGCCAGAACCGAGATGAGGAATACAGCAGACGTATAATCGATCAGACCCATGCTGATTGTCTTACTTGCCTCACGTCTCAGGCCCTTCTAAACAAAATTCATTTGTCGGCGAGACTCGGTTGCAGTTTGCCTCGGCTAGTAAGCTATCAGAGAAATTCGGGTGCCATCGCACTTCTCCTAGTGTGCACCAGGGTTTCTATTTGGCGAACGGCAAAAAAAGAAAATTGAATAATTTGAGCGGGGCTCTACAGGCTGCGGAAAAATGAACGGTTTCTGCTAGTCCCATAAGCGCTAACTTGTTTGGGATGCTTTTCTTCAAAACTCCCACAAAATCGTCATCCTGAGCGGAGCGCTCACAGATTGATCGCGTGACACAGAGGTTGATGGCGCGGAGTCGAAGGACCCCGGGGGTGCTCCTCTTACCTATACCGTTCGGATCTTTCAACCACTAAAGCCCACATCTGGCGGACCCGTCACGGTCTTTCCCAGCAAGATCTGGTTCTCGGGCTTCGGTGGTCGAAAAGGCCCGAACAGCATGGGTAAGAGGAGCACCCTCGAGGTCCTTCGACTCCGCGCCATAAAGCCCTTTGTTATGCGACAGATCTGCGAAGCGCTTCGCTCAGGATGACGACTTTGTTGGGGAGCTTGCAATACGGCTAGTTGGATATGCGGCAAGCACGAAAGATCTAAAAAGTCACAGGCTCTCAGGATGACGATTTCGTGGGAGTTTTGAAGAAAAAACATTCCAAACAAGTTAGCGCTTATGGGGCCCGGCCCCTTCCAACGCTTTTGCCACATGTGCAAGAAATGCGGCCGAAGGCGAGAATCCTGGCACATGGAGTGAAAGCATTTGAAAAATCCGTTTTCGGCCCATGTACGCTTACGCGAACATGGGGCACCCGTCCAGAACGAAGGACCGTGGTTTGGGAGATCGATGTTCAGTCGTCCCTTCCGGGACTCAGAACAATCTCAGTTACTGATGCTCTTTCAATATCTCCTCGATCTGTTCTTTGGGAACGGAGAGATGATCCTCATTCTGCTTCAACCATGACCGATAGTCCTGCTCGATCGCATCCGTCCATCGAGCGTCGATCTGCCCAGCAGTGTATTTCTTTTCTTCCAGCCGTTGATGGCCAAACAAATCCCGCAGGTGGGTCGACTCGGAACTCTTAACCACCGCCTCAGCAAGCTGCGGCGGAATGAAGATAACCCCGCCATTCCGGCCCAACACCACATCGCCCGGCATTACCGTCGCGTGTCCGATGCGCGTAGGCGCATTGATGCTCACCATGGTCGAGTTGAGAAGCTTACCGGAACGCAACGATCCATAATGGTGCGAAGGATCGTAATAGCGAACGAAGGAGACAAAATTCGGCAGCTCGTCTAATCCATTGATATCCCGCACGGCGCCGTCGTACACAATGCCGTTGCCGGACCTGGCATAGATGGCATTTCCAACATTGTCGCCAATGGAGGGACCGTTGACTTTCAAGCCAAAGTGATCGGCCACGTAGACATCGCGCGGCTGTAACATATCCACCGGCCACGCATTCATCGCGCCCTGCCTGTGGTCCGCCACACCTTGTTCCTCGATCAACTTCTGGATGTCCGGCCGGCCCGGCATCCAGGTAGCGGTGAGTGCACGGCCGACCAACACCTTGTCAGGATGGATGGACAGCCAGCCGTCTTCATATTCGTGCATGAAGCTCGCGTTTTGCAGCACTGCCCACGCTTCTTCCAGCGTCACCGTCTTCATGCGGTCGAGGATCGAATCCGGCACCTTCGGCCGGCCGTCAGGAAACCGCTCCCCATGCCAGTCGGGCGTGTACTTGATCACGTCCTCGCGAGTGAAAAATCCCTGCTGTGCGTGGGCGCTGAGAACACCACCCAACAACATCGCTGCACAAACCATCGCCACTGAGGCACACCGCCGTTGGCGAATCAATGCGTTTATAAGCTCCACAGTCCCGCCCTCTATTTGTTCGGCTCGAACCACGTTGTCCCAGGAATCTGCACCGTCTTGGCCACTTCTTCGTTCATCTCTACTCCGAAGCCGGGCTTATCCAGCGGTGTCACATAACCCTGCTGGATAATCTCGCCCTCTTTGACAAAGGTCTTCCAAACCTCGAGATGATTGATCCAATGCCACTCGCAGACCAAATAGTTGGGAATGGTAACGCAAACATGGGCTGAAGCCATGGTGCCGATCGGAGAAACCACGCAGTGCGGCGCAAACGGAACATAATAGGCCTGTGCCATGTTGGCTATCTTGCGTGCCTCGGATAGGCCGCCTACCTTCTGGATATCCGGCATGATAATGTCGGCCGCGCGTTTCTGCAGCAGCTCGGTGTAGCCCCAACGCATGTAAAGATTCTCACCGCAGCATATCGGCGTAGTTGTCGAGTGCCGGATATCCGCCATGGCGTCGATGTCTTCCGGCGGTACAGGTTCTTCGAGCCAAAGCAGCCGGTACGGTTCAAGCGCCACCGCAACCCGCTTGCCGGTCGTCGCGTCATAGCGGCCGTGCATGTCGCAAGCCAGGTCCATTTCCTTCGGTATCGATTCGCGCACGTGCTTTACCCAACTGACCATACGATCGATTTCGCCGTTGCTGGCCGTCCAGTTCACCTTATCGAAGCGGGCCGGATCTCTAGCGTCGTCAAGGTCGATCTTCATCGCTGTGAATCCCTGCTCTTTGATCCATGGCAGCTTGCGATCCGATTCCGCGCCAACCGGATTCTCCATATCCGAATCGCAGTACATGCGAATCTTCTCGCGGAACTTTCCCCCTAACAATTGATAGACGGGAAGACCCAGAATCTTCCCCGCCAGATCCCACAGCGCAATCTCCACTCCCGTCATGGCGGTCACGTATTGGCCGCCCTGGGCGCCGGCGAAGATTCCCGAAACCCGCATCTTCTCCCACAGCGCATCCACGTTCAGCGGATCCTGGCCGATCAGCATGCGGCGAAAACCGTGCACCAGCGATGCTGTGCCCACTGCTGCATCCGTCGATTCCCCCTGCCCATAGAGACCCGAATCGGTGTAAACCCGCACGTGCGTTTGCGGCCCGTGCACCAGCACCTGCGCGGTGCGGATATCGGTGATCTTGACCTTAGGCCTCTGCTGCGGTGTGCTGTTATCTTCAATGGCCCGCGCCAGACTGGGGAGCGCGAAGATACCGGCACTGGGCAGAGCGGCAGCTGCGCCCTTCAACATTGACCTTCGTGTGAACTGACTCATGGAATGTCCCTTTCGTCGAGCGATGGAATGGTTGATCGTGATAGTGGCGCCGCCGATTTCAGCTCCGGTGGAGTCGTGCACGCCGCCCAGAATTTCCCGCTGGTCTGCGTCCGGGTTACGACGCTATGGCGCTTCCACGGTTGGTATAGCCGGCGAAGATGCTTCCGACGGGGCTTTTCATCAAGAGAAGTCCCACCTCGCAAAAGGCCGACTAGGGCACCGTAATCGTGGCACCGCCTTAGAACGTGTATCTGGCGCCTAGTTCCAGTTCCCGCCCACCTCCATTTGCGCTTCCCGAAGGCGCATTTGAGCCCGTGATTTTGCCCGCTGTC
>DASRRN010000465.1:0-4517 GCA_035695685.1 Acidobacteriaceae bacterium
ATCAGCCTGGATTGGCAGGTGGTGGGGTTTGCGCTCAGCCTGGCCCTGCTGACGGGAGTGATCTGCGGGCTGGCTCCGGCCTTTGCGGCCATCCGGACCAACGTGAACGACGCGCTCAAGGAAGGCGGCCGCACCGGCACCGCGGGCGGAGGGCACGCCCGGTTACGTTCCGCGCTGGTGATTACCGAGATCGCTGTCGCCCTGGTGTTGCTCGCGGCCTCAGGATTGCTGTTGCGCAGTTTCGAGAAGATGCGCCAGGTGGATCTTGGCTTTCAGCCCGACCATACACTGGCCGCCTCTTACGGTCTGCCGCGGAAGCAATATGCGACCCAGGCTTCCGTTAACGAATTCAACCGCGAACTTGTACGCCGCCTGCAGCAACTGCCCGGAGTAAAGACCGTAGGGTTGACTTCGTTTCTGCCCGCCTCGGGTGGCAACAGCAACACCGTGTTCGTGGCGGAGGGCTATGTTCCGCCAAAGGGTGCAGGAATGGATCTGGCCACCTTCATTCAGGTCGATGGCGACTACTTTCGCGCCATGGGCATTCCTCTTCTCCACGGGCGATTTTTCACACCGGAGGACAGAGCGGGGGCGCAACTGGTGGTCATCGTGAACCGGAAGCTAGCGGAGCAATCCTGGCCGGGACAGAACCCGGTCGGCAAGCGGCTTCGGCTGGGCACGGAAACGACGCAGACGCCGTGGGCGACGGTGGTGGGCGAGGTGGCGGATGTAAAGGAGGGCTCGCCCGACTTGCCAATCAAGCAGCAGTATTACACCACGGTTGACCAGTCGGAGGCGACGTTGGGCTCTCTCGGATCGCCGGCCGATCTGAATGGCAACGGCGGATACATTGCGCTGCGTACGGCCATGCCTCCGGAGCAAATGGAAAATACGCTGCGCGCAACGGTGCGCTCCATCGACCCCCAATTGCCCTTGAGTCAGGTGCAGACCATGGAGCACGCCATCTCCGACAGCGAGGCTCCTCGGCGATTTAATACGGCGCTGATCGCCTCCTTTGCCGCGATCGCAGTGCTGCTGGCAGTTCTGGGCATCTACAGCGTGATCGCGTTCTCGGTTGCGCAGCGGGTGCAGGAGATGGCGATTCGCATGGCTCTGGGCTCCCAGCGATCGGGGATTATCCGATTGGTTGTTATTTCTGGAGCGAAGCTGGCAGCGGTGGGCTGTGCGATTGGGCTCGCTGGAGCCTTCGCCGCTTCGCATCTGTTGCGCTCGTTCCTCTTCGGGGTGAGCGGCGTGGATCCGCTGGTTCTCACGCTGGCAGCGGCGTCTTTGCTGCTGCTGACTCTGGCCGCGTCCTTGCTGCCGGCCCGCCGCGCGGCAAATGTCGATCTTAAGCAAACATTACGGGCAGAGTGACCGGTTCAGGTTCACAACCGCAAGTCGGCACCGCAAGACTGTTCACGTGACCGGCAGCGGCATCTGTCGAGGTCGAAATTCTTCGCGTTCATGTGAGCCGAGAGTTTATCGTGAAGGAACACTACATCGATCCGGAAAAATGGCAGCCGCTGATCTACAACTTCCGGCACTACTTTGGGCTCGGAGAGGAACTCGGTAAAACGTTTCGAGCGGAAACCTGAATACTCAATCGCTTCGAGGCGGGTGATGCATCATCGCCAAAATGCGTCTGTGACCGGTTTTCAATCGCTGTCTAGCTTTCCATCTCCGTTACTCTGTTCCACGCTTTCCATGCTGCCCAACCGACCGCGGCGGTCGCGGCCGCGATTCCAACGACTGCGACCACTGCCTTTGCCACGCAGGAGCCCCGCGTTCCCGACCGTGCCTGCTCACGCACATGCTCTGGACGCGCGCCAATGCCAACCGCGTATCCGAGCGCACGGTGCACGCGAGGAATGCGCAAGACCGTCTTCACCTGCCAGGGAGCACGGAGCGGCCCAGGATTGTCGAAAATGCGAGCTAAACCGCGATGAGCCAGTAACTGAATCGCCTGGGTAACGCGGGCAGGAAACTCGCGCCGCTTTTGCACCGCGGCCAGCAGATCCTCAGTAAGACGTCGTTCGTGCAGGGGTGCGGCCAACAAGTTAGCGGTCGCAACGGCATCCTGAATTGCCAGGTTTATCCCCACTCCGCCTGCGGGCGACATGGCGTGCGCAGCATCTCCAATGCACAGCAGGCCTGGCTGGTACCACCGGCGTAGCCGGTTGATCTTGACTGTCAGGATCTTCACTTGCTCCCAGTCATGCAGCTCGTTCACTCGTTCGCCCAGGTACGGAGCGATCTGACGAATCGCGGCACGGAACGCATCGAGACCGCGCGCTTTGACCTCGTCATACGAGCCCTTTGCGATGATGAGGCCGGCTTGAAAATAATCCAATCGATCGATCAGGATCAGCGCCTTTCCGTAATTCACGTTGCCGAGTACCTGCGCCGGATCATCCGGCTTGCGGCTGATCCGGAACCACAAGACGTCGATAGGCACTCCGTGCTCGATGACTTCCAGTCCGGCTGCGCTGCGGATAAGGGAATGCCGGCCATCGCAGCCCACGACGAAATCCGCGCGGATCTGCAGCTCTCCCCGTTCGTTCTGCACGACAACTCCGGTGATGCTGTTGCCGTCTCTCACCAGGCCGGTAGCTTCGTGCTGCATGAGAAGTTGAAAGGAAGGAAACCGCCCGGCGTGGCCAGCGAGAAACTTCAGGAAATCCCATTGCGGCATGAGAGCCACGAATTTGCAGCGGCCCGGCACATGGCGGAAATCGGCGACATCGAATTCGGAATCTCCGATAATCAGCCCAAGGGACGCCACCTCCTGGTGCGGCAATTCCAGGAAGTCCTTCAAGAGCCCGAGTTCTTCGAGCACCTCCAGAGTCGACGGGTGTACCGTGTCGCCGCGAAAATCGCGGAGGAAATCCTGATGCTTTTCGAGCACCGTAACCTGGACCCCCTTACGCGCCAAAAGGTATCCAAGTAGCATGCCCGCCGGTCCACCCCCGACTACACAGCAAGTCGTCTCAAAACCTTCAAGTGCCATGCCCGAATTACCTCCGGCTTCAGAGACTACGTGAGAACTCGCATATCTTTCGAACGCAACCCTAGCAGGGACTAAACAGCAGCCTCTTCAACCCGCCAAAAATCTTGGATGCTGAATTACATGGCCCGGATTGCCACTCATTGGAATGCGACTCATGTTCCAGAGGCGCCCTTGCCTCCCTCGGCCGGTTTTCTCATAAAAGGGAGGCAGCACGATACGTATCCACCGATGAGCTGAGAAGCCCTCCTGTTATCTGTCCACTCGTTCCCCCCTGGCGCTCGAGTCCACGGAACCGCCGCCGTAGAGTTTGCGTACCCCTCTTCGGAGACACAACACCGTCCTTCCCTCGGAGGAACGCATGCTGGCAGATATGCGCGACGCGCTGCGCCAATTACGAAAAGCCCCGGGCTTTGTGCTGACGGCGGTCATCACCCTCGCCCTGGGCATCGGAGCCACCACCGCAATCTTCACCCTGGTGCATGAGGTCATGCTGAAATCTCTGCCGGTCGTCAAGCCCGAGGAGTTGTGGCGCATCGGCGACAAGATTCGCTGCTGCAACTGGGGTGGCTATGTACAGGGGAACGACGGGGATTTCGCCTTATTCTCCTGGGAGGAATACAAGCATTTTCGCGCCCACACTCCGGAGTTCACCGACCTGGCGGCTCTGCAGGCGGGCAATGCGCCCCTGGGCGTGCGTAGAGCCGGATCGCAGGCTTCCGCAGACACCCGCAACGGCGAGTACGTCTCCGGCAATTTCTTCCGCACCCTTGGCATCAATCCCTGGATCGGGCGGATGATGACCGATGCCGATGATCAGCAGGGCGCACCGCTGGTGGCGGTGATGAGCTATCGCATCTGGAAAGAGAAGTATGGTGCGGATCCTACTGTGGTGGGCGCCGGCTATCAGATCAACGGGCATCCCTTCACCGTGATTGGCGTCGGGCCTCCAGGATTCTATGGCGCGCGGCTCGGCGGCGGCAGCATGCCCGACTTCTGGCTTCCTTTAACTTCAGAACTCATCATCGATGGCGCGACCGCACGCCTCAAACGGCCAGACGGAAACTTTCTCGACCTGCTGGGCCGTGTGCGGCCGGGGGTAAGCCCGACCCAGCTCGAAGCCAAACTCAGAGTGGAATTCCACGACTGGCTGGCCAGCCACGTACCCGATATGCAGCCGGGAGAGAAGCAGCTCTGGCAACAAGACACCCTGCACCTGACGCCGGGCGATGCCGGGGTCGCGGCGATGCGCGATCAGTATCAGGATGGGCTGACGCTGCTGTTGGTGGCTGCGGGCTGTGTGCTGCTGGTGGCCTGCGGCAACCTGGCCAACCTGATGCTGGCGCGCGGGCTGAAAGATCGCGCACAGACATCGATACGAATGGCCCTGGGCGCATCCCGCCATCGCCTGGTGCGCAAGGCGCTGGTCGAGTCAGTGCTGCTGGCGGTGACCGGGGGCGTACTGGGAATTGCGGTGGCCTATGCCGGAACCAGGCTGATTCTCTACCTG
>DASRRN010000466.1:0-3274 GCA_035695685.1 Acidobacteriaceae bacterium
GCCAGGCTCGCGCTTGTTGCAGGCATGCGCCGTGTCGCGGAAGTACATGCAGCGCGTGCGCTGCAGCAGATTGCCCGCCGTCGTTGCCATATTGCGCAGCTGTGGCGAGGCGCCGGAGAGCAACGCCTGGGAGAGTACCGGGTAATCGCGCTGAACAACCGGATGTTGAGCCACGGTGGAGTTTCGCGCCAGCGCGCCGATGACCAGACCGCCGCCTGGCGCGGGCTCGATCCGTTCCAGCGGAAGACCGTTGATGTCGATGATCTGCTTCGGCTGCTCGACATCGAGCTTCATAAGGTCGATCAGAGTAGTGCCGCCTGCGGCGAAGCGAACGTCGGCATATTGCTGTGCTGTTTTGGATCTGGCTCCCGCCCGAATAGCCTGGTCCACTGTGGTTGGTCGGCTGTACTGGAAGGTTTGCATTGGCTTTTCCGTTGCGCTGGAAAGAGATGGGATCTTTGACTAAGAAGCGCGGCGTACTGCTTGTACGGCCGCAATGATATTGGGGTAGGCACCACACCGACAGATATTTCCGTACATCGCCTGCTTGACGTCTTCATCGGATGGGCCGACAGGTTCGCGCAGTAGAGCTACCGCGGACATAATCTGACCTGAAGTGCAATAGCCGCACTGATATCCGTCGTGTTCCACGAAGGCGGCCTGCATCGGATGCAGATGGTCCGGCTGGCCGATACCCTCGATGGTGGTGATCTCGTCGGCGGAGTGCATCACCGCAAATGAGAGGCAGGAGTTCACGCGCCGGCCGTTCACGTGTACCGTGCAGGCTCCGCACTGCCCGTGATCGCAGCCCTTCTTCGTTCCCGGCAGGTCCAGATTCTCGCGCAGGCAATCCAACAGCGTGGTCCGAGGGTCGAGGTGAAGGACATGATTTTTCCCATTCACCCGGAGAGTTACTGGTACTGTTCCCGCCAGTGCTGAAGCGTCCGACACCTGGTCTAGAGCCGGCGCCTCTTGTGTAGACGTCGCCGCAAGAACGGGTGAAGCGGTTGCTGCGATTCCGGCTGCGCCCAGGTGCGACAGAAAGGAACGGCGGCTGACTCGCCCGAAGAGCGACTGTTCCGCGCTGACCTCGTGCTGTTCTTTCTCGGGAGTCTCGGTTGTGGGTTCAGGCTTTCTATCGTTGGCCAAGAGGACACCTCTATCAGAAGATTTTCGAAAGCCGCCGATGAGCTAAGCTCGTTCGCAGATCAGCGGCTATGCTGATTCGCAAGCTTCAACCGCGCAGGCTTGCCGGTGGATGACTTACGTTGGATAGCTGGTCGAACGCTGCCTGAGGCAATTCGAGAGCCGCAGCGGCAATATTTTCTTCGAGATGCTGGATGGAGGAAGTTCCGGGGATCGGCAGGATTACCTTGGAACGTTTGAGCAACCAGGCCAAAGCGACCTGCAAGGGCGTTGCATCGAGACTCTTCGCAACTTTCTTGATCGCCTCATGCGCCTCCTTCGCTTGACCAAGCGGCGCCCACGGAAGGAAGGCAATGCTGTTCTGCTCGCAATAGCCGACGATGAAATCAGATTCGCGGTCGGCAAAGCTGTAGCGGTTCTGCACGGAGACGATCGGAACAATCCGACGGGCGCGCTCGATGTGCTCGCGAGTTACATTCGACAACGCAACATGGCGTATTTTTCCCTGCCCACGTAGCTTCGCCAGCGTTTCCACCGACGCTTCAAAGGAAACTGCATTATCCGGAGCGTGAAGCTGATAGATA
This sequence comes from Acidobacteriaceae bacterium, assembly GCA_035695685.1. Taxonomy (GTDB): domain Bacteria; phylum Acidobacteriota; class Terriglobia; order Terriglobales; family Acidobacteriaceae; genus PALSA-350. Next base: position 1,731 of record DASRRN010000466.1, read on the forward strand.
TCGATGCGATCGAGATGCAGCCGCTTGAGGCTACCTTCAAGAGCTTCCGTGAGATGTTTGGGACTGGCATTGTGCGTCCACTGACCAGGCCCCGGCCGTTCCCATCCACCCTTGGTCGCGACGACAAGATCCGCGGGATAGGGATACAGTGCTTCGGCAATCAGCTCTTCGGATGTACCGGGACCGTAGGAATCCGCGGTGTCGATCAAATTCACACCGAGTTCAAGGGTTCGCCTGAGTGTTGCAAGTGCGGCGGTTTTGTCTGCAGGGGGTCCCCAGATTCCCTGACCGGTGATGCGCATCGCGCCATAACCCATCCGGTTGACCGTTAGATCGCCACCGATCGTGAGGGTGCCGGCGGCGGCGGCGGAAAGGATCTGTACCTTACTCATGAGATGCTCCTATGTTGAGAATGCTCTAAAACGAACCCGCTTGCTCTTTCAAAATGAAGGATGAAATGAAATATCGGCGACAGATCCAAATCATCAGCGATTCGAATAGAGCCAGAGGAAACGCGAAGATGAAGCTGCCCGGTCCCATGAAGAGGTGGAAAAGCACGATGTTGAGAGCGATGGGCCCGAGCAGCAAAAGGGCCAATACGTTCCAGCGTCCAATAAGCAGCAGGAGGCTGCCCAGCAACTGGAGGCCGAAGAGAAGTGCAATATAACGCGATAAGAAAATGGTTGCGATAGATTGTTGAACGATGCATTTCAGCGGCAGATTGGCCACCATGCGCAGAAATCCGGTGAAGCCGAGCCACAGAAGCGTGACTCCTATCAAAAGTTGAGCGGTGATGGCGATGATCTTCATCCGCACAGCCTCTGCTGTTCAGGATTGTGGCCCTGGCGGTCCCAGAAATCGTCAGAAAGGTTCACGACGATCGGCTCGGATGTGCTTTTCACCACAATCCAGCGGAATGGATTGGTCGCTGAGGGATTCAGCTCCTGATATGGCAGCCAGTTGATCGTGCTTCTCGACATCCCTTCGGCAATGAGCATGGCTGAACCTCGAGTTGCGAAGCAGGGAATTGGGTGTACAGCTTGCGCGTTGGCCGCCAGGCAAAAAGGAGTTTCGGTTGTCTTGATCGGCAACGTTCGTGGACGATACCGTGTTAATAGTGTACTGTAATGTACAGTACAACGATGTACTGTGGATTGCAACCCCGCCGTGCGGACGTCGACTTGCTTGCCGCCGCGAGGCAGCTTGCATACTATGACGCACGGCAGACGCAAAGTTTGCGTTCACCAGAAAGATATTTAAAGGGGCGAGGCAGGAATGGCTGCAAAGCGAACTCGGGCCGAGGCTCGGAACGGCAAGCTGCGAACTATTGCGGCAGACCTGTTCCTGAAGCGCGGCTACGATGGCGTAACCATCGACAAAGTGGTGGAGCTAGCCGGCGGCTCAAAGAGCACGGTTTATAGCGAGTTTGGCGGGAAATGCGGCTTATTCATCAACAGCATCGAGACGCTGTGCCGGGAATCAAATGAGCCGCTCGCGACAATCGACTACACGGGACTCGACCTCGAACAGAGTCTGAAAAAACT
>DASRRN010000467.1:0-8012 GCA_035695685.1 Acidobacteriaceae bacterium
AGGATAAGCGCCCTCGGGGTCCTTCGACTCCGCGCCCAAGCGCTCTATCACGCGATAAATCTGTGAGGCGCTTCGCTCAGGATGACGATTTTGTGGGAGGTTTGAAGAAAAACACCCCAAATAGGTTAACGCTTGTGGGACGTTAGTCCTGGGTCTACTCGACATAATCGGAGTAGTCCCGACAGAGCCTGCCCTGAGCTTGTCGAACAGGGACGACTGAAAGTTGCCCCAAGGCACGACCCCGGGGTTTGCTGGACGGGGGAGAATGGACGAGAATACCGAGACTGCATCCTGGGTTTTGTTTTCAGCCGTCCCCGTTCGACAAGCTCAGGGCAGGCTCTGCGGGACTGGAGTTTAGAAATCGGGTTCTCACACACACTCTAAAGGCCGTACCCTTCAAACAAATAGATGAGTTTTCCCGCAACATTTAGTCAGCGCGGTAGACCACGCGGCCTTCGCTGATGGTCAATCGCACCCGGCCTAGCATGGGCCAGCCGTCGAAGGGCGTGTTGTTGGATTTGGAGCGGGTTGCTGACGCGCGAAAGGTCCATTCTGCCTTGGGATCGAAGATGACTGCGTCAGCAAAGGCGCCGGGGACCAGGCTGCCGCGACCGCGCAGGTTCAGCAGGTTGGCGGGCTGAGTGCTCAAGAGGGTAATCAACCGGCTAAGCGAGACCTTGTGTTTACGATGGAGCAGATCGAGGGTCAGGCCCAAAGCAGACTCAAGCCCGGTAATACCGTTGGGCGCGCGTTCGAACTCCTGTTCTTTTTCGTGGCTCGCGTGGGGAGCGTGATCGGTGGCGATGCAATCGATGGAACCGTCGAGCAGTCCCTCGAGCATGGCGCGGCGATCGGATTCTGCGCGCAAAGGGGGATTCATCTTGGCGTTGGTGTTATATTCGCCGACGGCGTTCTCGGTCAGCACAAAATGATGCGGGGCTACCTCACAGGTAACGTGCAGGCCGTTGCGCCGGGCTTTGCGGACCGCATCGAGCGCCGCAGCCGTGGATAAGTGGGCGACGTGCAGATGGGCTCGACCGCCCTTGAGCTCGGCCAACAGGCGAAGGTCGCGCTCCACCAGGCCGGATTCCGCAGCCACCGGCATGCCGCGCAGGCCGAGCCGGAAGGCGAGCGCGCCGGCGTTCATGGAGCATCCCCCGGTCATGCGTGTGTCTTCAGCATGCTGAATCACCGGCAGCCCGGCACGGGCCGCAGCGGCCAACGCCTGGTGCATGATGGCCTCGCCCAGGATCGGCTTGCCGTCGTCGCTGATGGCAACCGCGCCGGCGGCCTTGAGCGAGCCGTATTCGGTAAGTGCTTCGCCCATGCTGCCGCGGGTAGCCGCCGCAATGGGGAAAACACGTGCACTGGGATTGCGCTCCGCACTCTGCATCCAGCGGGTGGTCTCCACCGAATCGTTCACGGGGACGGTGTTAGGCATGGCGCAGACGGTGGTAAATCCACCTGCTGCTGCCGCTGCGGTGCCGGTGGCAATGGTCTCCTTGTAGCCCTGTCCTGGCTCGCGCAAATGGACGTGAATATCGACCAGGCCCGGAGCCACCACCAGGCCGCCGGCCTCGACGATCTCAGCATCGGCCTGTTTGGCAGCGGCGGTTAACTTGCCGGGTGGCTCGATGGCAGCCACCCGGCCATCCTTAAGCAGCAGGTCACGGTTCGCGTCCACCCCGGCTGAGGGATCGACAAGGTGGCCGCCACGAATGAGGATCGCGCTCAAGAGCGGGCCTCATTCCTGGCCGCGGGCGCCTTCCTGGCCGTGGGTGGCTTCCTGTCCGTGGGTGGCTTCACTGGGCGCACCCTGGGTGCGACCTTCGCTCCACTCTTCCCGGGCTCCGGCTGCAGGGCGCGATGAATCAGGGCCATGCGAATAGCCACACCGTTTCGCACCTGCTCCGCGATCACCGACTGCGCACCATCGGCCACCTCGCTGGTGATCTCGAGCCCGCGGATCATGGGACCGGGATGCATCACGATGGCTTGCGGCGCACTGACACGCAGCCGCTCACGGTGCAACTGATACCGGGCGGTGTATTCATCCAGGTCGATGTGGACCCCAGTCAGCCGCTCTTTCTGAATGCGAAGCATCATCACAATCTGCGCCTGCTTGAGAGCGCGATCGAAATCTCTCTCGATGCTGATGCCGGGCCCAAGTTCCAAGGCTACTTCAGGCAGTAGTGCGGGCGGTCCGCATAACAGGACATGGGCTCCCAGCCGGGGCAGCAGGAGGGCGTTGGAGCGGGCCACTCGGGAGTGGAAAATATCGCCGGTGATGGCAACTGTAGTTCCCTGAAGAAGGGTTTCGCCTGGAGCGTCCTCTGACCGGTTCAGGGCACGGAGCATGGTTCTCACGTCGAGCAGCGCCTGGGACGGATGTTCGTGCATGCCATCTCCGGCGTTCAGCACGGGCAATCCGGTGGCCTGCTGCAAAAGGTAGGGAGCCCCCGAGCACAGGTGCCGCAGGATGATGCACTCCGCGCCCAACGCTCGCAGCGTGATGCCGGTATCTTTGAGCGATTCACCTTTTTCAATGGAGGAGGATTGAGAACTGATCAGCGCCGTATCCGCGCCCAGACCCTTGGCGGCTAGTTCGAAAGAAGTGCGGGTACGCGTGCTGGATTCATAGAAGAGGAGTGCAATGCGCCGATGGGCTAGCCGTTGGGCGCGAACTGCGGGCTCTTCGGCTTCGAGTTCTGTGGCGAGGCGCAGGATGGCAGAGACATCGTCAACACCGAGCGAGGTGACGGAGAGCAACGATTGCGAACAAGCGTGCGGGGCGGGCGCGACGCCAGCGGCCAGCGCGACGCGAGGTGGTTCCGATATGGCTTTGATGGCTGTCATGGTGGGCTGCGGTTATGAAACGCGGAAAGTTAATCGCCGCGTTCAACCAGGATCGCGTTCAACCAGGATCGCGTTCAACCAGGATCACTTTTTCGTCGTTGTCGATCTCCCGCAGCTTGACCTCGACGATTTCAAGGGCTGTGGTTTGCACATGGCGGCCGACAAAGCTGGCCTCGATGGGCAGTTCGCGATGGCCGCGGTCGATCAGCACCAGCAGTTGTACGCGCCGGGGGCGGCCATGGTCAAAGAGCGCGTCCAGCGCCGCGCGAATGGTTCTGCCCGTGTAGAGAACATCGTCAATCAAAATGATGTCGCGATCGGCAATGTCAAAGCCGATGGCGCCGGGAACCACAACCGGCCGAATATCGCGGGTAGAAAGGTCGTCGCGGTAAAAGTTGATGTCGAGAACCCCGGTATCGACGGGGGCCTTCTCGATGGCGCCAATCAGGTGACCCAATCGCTGCGCGAGGGGAACTCCGCGACGCTTGATACCTACCAGCCCCAGGTTCTGACCGCCATTGTTCTTTTCAATGATCTGGTGCGCCAGCCGAATCAGCGTGCGCTCGATTTCCGATGCCGACATGATGCGGGTCTTTTCCCGCAGCACTGGTGTCGCAGTGACTTTTGTTTTGCTCATAATTGCTCTGGCCGGATGATACGAGGGTTAAGGTATTTTTGTCATGAAATGGGAGCGTTCGTTACCCGTTGCCCAGCGTGGGCTTTCGGGGGGCAAGAAGGCGGACACCCAGAGCGCCGCCCAGGGCGGAAAACAGAATGATGCCCACCGAGGTGGTGGCGGCATTCATCAGCGTATAAGCCGCTCTGCCATCCGGCGACAGCAGGAAATGTACATAGGTGTGCCACTGGGCCTCGGCTTCAGGATTACCCTTGACCAGCGCAGTCGATTGCTGGATGACGGAATCGTAGAACTGATCGATGGCGTAACCCTGGTGCAGCACATAGCGCACAAAGACGCGCCAGATGGCGGTGGCAATCACGGAACTGTAAGCGGCGATAAGTCCGGCGACAGCGCCGATGCGGACCCCGGAACGCGTTTCCAGCAGAAATCCTGGAGCCCGCCGGTGATACACGGCGATGGCCAGCACCGCGCCACCGACCACCCACAGACAGCATCCCCAGGACAACACGGAAACGGCACTCAGCAGACCTGCCGGGACGGCGACAAGAAGCGCGGCCAGGATGGCGTCTTTCCAGGAGATTCCCTGGACTCGGGGAGGCGCCCCGGGCGGGCGGACGCCAGCATATCCGGTCTCGCCCTCTTCCTGCTGGGCAAACTTGAGTTGGGGCGAACCGCAATTGGGGCAGAACAGTTCCGATGCGCTAAGGGTCGCGCCACATCGATGGCAGAGCAGATTCATCCCTCTTGAAGCTATCTCAGCGGCGAACGGAGCGCAATCCTGGCTTTAATTCGTACCCTTTTGCTCGTTGTCGATGCCATGGGGAAGATCAAGGGCGATCAAGGTGAAGTGAGTCGCCGAGGCACCTCTATCGTGGAAGACGACAAGGTGCTGATGGTGGGCGGAGCCAGCTTTCAGCTCCAGATCATCGGGGTTGCTGTGCGGACCAGGACGGTCATGATCGGAATGGTCGCAATTAAGCCCTTCCACGGTCACAGCGGGTGTGCCGACTGGCCTGCCCCCTGCACATTCGATCACGTTTCCGTATTCGCTGAGCGCCTTGCGATAAAAAGCCAGCACCTGATCCCGATTATCGGAAGTGCTGAAGTTGGCCACTCTCACTCGCAGCTTGAATGAACCGAACCCCATGTCGACTTTGGCCGACCGGTTCCCATCATTCGAGGTGTCCACTACCGAGCCGGGATAGGCGGGGAGACCAACCTCGGCGGCTGAAGTCTGATCCTTATTGACGGCGATCCCTCCGAAAGGAGTGGCAATCTTTACGTTGTCGCCATCGCCCGACTTGTTCACTTTCACGTTGCAGCCGGTCGCCGCAGCCACAAGCACAGCGAGCAAAGTGAATATGAGGATGCCGTCTTTCATGTTTTTTCCCCTCTGTGAATGTACGCGTATCGGCCCTTGCGTGTTCCCCCAAAAAAGGCCGAAGTGGGCCACCGGCCTCGCGAAGCTGCGACTTTCGCTTGCCTGGTGCATCTGACAACAGGGGCGTGAGCTCAGCTTCATTCTGGGCTTCATGCTGAATGAGGTCATTTTGTCCACACATCGATCGCTCTTGTTTTCCCCCATCCAGTTGGCCGGGGTCAGTTTTTCCAACCGGGTATTCGTCTCTCCCATGTGCCAATACTCGAGCGAAGACGGTTTCAGCAACGACTGGCATCTGGTGCATTTAGGAAGCCGGGCCGTAGGCGGGGCGGCCCTGGTTTTTACTGAAGCGTCGGCGGTGATGCCTGAGGGGCGGATTACGCCGCAGGACCTGGGATTGTGGAAAGACGATCACATCCCCGGCCTGAAGCGAATTGTTAATTTCCTTCATGGGCAGGGTGTGCGCGCCGGGGTGCAGTTGGCGCACGCCGGGCGCAAGGCCAGTATGACGCGTCCGTGGGCTCGAGAGCAGCGCTCTCTGACTCCGGGCGAAGGTGGATGGCAGAATGTGATGGCGCCCAGCGCGGTACGTTTTGCAGAGAACTTCGGTCAGCCCATTGCGTTGGATCTGGCAGGGGTACAAGCCATTATCAAGGCGTTCGCCAAAGCAGCCGAACGGGCTTTGGAAGCAGGATTCGACTTGGTCGAACTGCACGCGGCGCATGGCTACCTGCTGCATGAATTTCTATCCCCCTTAAGTAACCAGCGCACTGATCAGTATGGCGGCGGATTTGAGAATCGCATCCGCATGGTGGTGGAAGTGGTGGACGCAATACGCGCGGCACTCCCCGCCGAACTTCCGTTCTTCGTGCGCATTTCTGCTACGGATTGGGCCGAGGGAGGTTGGGACATCGAGCAGTCGGTCGCTTTGGCCAAAGTGCTGAAGGAGCACAAAGTCGATTTAATCGACGTTTCATCCGGTGGGATGACGCCCCAGGCGGTGATGCCAATTGGACCGGGCTACCAGACACCTTTTGCGGAGCGAATCCGGCGGGAAGCGAAGATCCCAACCGGTGCCGTGGGCATGATTACCGGAGCGGCGCAGGCTGAGCACATTCTGCGCACCGGGCAGGCGGATGTAGTCCTGCTGGCACGGGAGTTGCTGCGGCAACCGTATTGGGCACTGGAGGCGGCCAAGGAGCTGGGAGACGTGGCCAGCTGGCCTGCCCAGTACTTGCGTGCAGCGCCGCAAGGCAGCCCGGAGCGCGAACCGATTGTTCATTCCGCTATCCCCGAAACAGCTTCGATCTAGAGCAAGCTAAGGCATTGTCATACTTGGTGTATCGGAGCGAGAAATCCACCGGACAGCGCAAGAAAAGCTGGGGTGGAAAGGCAAGCTGTCCTATACTCTGAGCGAAGGTGGGTTTCTCGTAAGATTACCGCCTGACTATCAGTATGGCTACGCACCTGCCTCAGCAACGCGCCCCGCAAAAACCGGAGATTCCCGACAAACTTTACTTTCGCATCGGCGAGGTTGCCCGGCTGTGCTCGGTGGCGCCCTACGTTTTACGTTTTTGGGAGAGCGAGTTCACTCAGCTCAAACCAAACAAGAGCGGAACCGGTCAGCGGCTTTATCGACGGCGCGACGTGGAGATGGCGTTGCGAGTGAAGCGGCTGCTTTACGACGAGGGCTACACCATTGCCGGCGCCCGCCAGGCAATCCTGGCGGAAACGCGGAGCAAGCGAGCGGCCGGGCAGCCGGAACTCCCATTGCCGCAACAACAGCAATCAGTACAGCGGGCGGAAGCGCGCCTGCACAAGGTGAGCAAGGAATTACGCGAGATCCTGAGCATGCTCGCGGCGCCCACTCCGCAATTGCAAGTCAAGGAGCAGCGGCCGGTCGCCGCCCCGGCAGCAAAGCCCGGTCTCTTCGAGCTGTAAACACCAGGCCTACCGGCTTACAGGTACTTCCGCTGCGCCGTGCAGATGGCCATCGGGCACGATGCTGCCGTGAGTCATAAAGCGCTCCATCGCCTGCATGGCGCAACCCTGTCCGCATAGGTGATAGAACTCCCGATTGCCGCTCTCCGCCTTATTCCAGGGCATGAGGGTGAAGCGTTGGCCGGGCTGCCCTTCCTCAAAGCAGGGAACATCGCCCAAGACCAGCATCCACCAGTGATTCGCCTCAAGCTTCTTGCGGCCGCAAATGTCGCATGTGAAAGAGACATCCCAAACCATTGTTCCACCTCATACTGTAGATGACTTGCTCCTGCATTCTCTCCGTGAGTGATGCCGGAGAGGTGCATGCGTTGCAAGCAGGAAAGCCGTAGTAGCCGCCGTTGGCATCGAGGCAGCCCAGTGACCGTGCTAAAGTAGTAAGTAGGCACGGGCCGGATAGATTATAAAGCGGTTCCAGTGACCGGGGATAAAAGATCGCGAGATGTGGTTTTCTCTAACGGGAAACCTGAAAATCTTCGATTTGCTCGACACCTAACTGCGAAACCGCTTCAACCTTTTGAAAAGCCGGTGAATCCAGTGACTTGTCCCGAATGCTCTTCCTCTAGTTTCCGCTTGTCGCGCTTCCGCTTAAAAGATGTTGAGCGGCTTTTGCTGCTGCAGTATCCGGTGCGTTGCCGGCAATGCCAACGCCGGGTTTACGCAGGACTGCCCTTGGCCTTAGTCCTCTTGCAGGCCAGCCGGGTGCGTCGCGAGCGGCGCCACGAAGCTACCCACTGAGGGGACAGGGAATAAGTTTAGTTTTGAAAGGTTTGGTCGGGACGGGCAGATTTGAACTGCCGACCCCTCGCACCCCAAGCGAGTGCTCTACCAGGCTGAGCCACGTCCCGACAAAAAATACCTCTTGAGTGTACACGACGGAAGGCGGTGCCTGACAAGGCGGTCCAGTGCCTGATCCCGCCCTCAGACCCGCCTAATGCATTTTCACTTCTGGTGTATACAAAGCAACCACTCCCGACGCGGCTTTTCCTCAAGAAAAGACGCACATCGCTGCACCTTCCTGCGCAGAGTAGAAGTGAAAATGCTCTAGTGGGCAGGCGGGACATACTCTTTCGGTAACGCCGATCCCTCTCCGAAGAAGTACTCCTGCATCTGCTCCACGAGGAACTCCTGCGCTTC
>DASRRN010000468.1:0-2720 GCA_035695685.1 Acidobacteriaceae bacterium
TACGGAGGTAATGCGCCCCTGCCTGTCCGCAGAAGAGAATTGCGCAGCCATCGCACGAGCATACAATCTGGCGGGTGATTGGATCGAGCAGGTGCTGGTGCAAAGGTACCAGCGCCGCGCTGCAAAGCTCGCAGCGTTCCAAGGCCGGGTCCCGGCGGGCGATCTTCCTCAGAAAAGGAAGTGTTCCGTTGCGCTCCGCGTTCTTGTCATTTACGTCCATCAAGTAACTTGCTCGCCAAATTTGTTATGTGCGAAGAATTTGTCATCTCGACCGGAGCGTAGCGTAGTGGAGAGATCTGCGGTTCTCCCTCAGGCAGGTGGCAAATGAGGCATGCTGGGGTGAATCGGCTTGCGATCGTCAACATTAACTCCCGTGGCGTCGTCTGCCTTACGATCGACCGGCTTGGCCAGGGGCTCAATCCTCAACGACGGCCTGTTTCGCGTTGTCTCCTGATACGGCATGGGTATCTCTCCTGTTTTGCGAAGCTACTTGAGAACGACAAGGTTGGAAGGAGCGGAGGGTTCAGCCGCCACATTCTCCGCGACAATTTCAAGGATGTCGGGAGCAGCTTCATACAGCGCTTCTTCCACAGCGTTCTTAAGCGTGAGCGAGGACGACGGACAACTACCGCAAGTCCCGTGCAATTTCAACCGGACGATGCCGTCGCGCACGCTGATCAGCTCGCAGTCTCCGCCGTGAGATTTGAGATAGGGCCTGACGGCCTCGAGACCGCGCACAACCCTGGTCTCTATATCGTCCGGATGCAAGGAATGGAGAAGGAACATGCCGGCAACGAGATTGTCGTCGAGAGCTGCTGAAAGCACCCGTTCGCCGTCCGCTGTTTCCAGGCATTTGTCGATCAGCCGTTGCAGCGCCGCGCCATGCAGCTCAACCACCGACTGAACCAGCTCCAGGGCGGCGGCCCGAACCTCCGGGTCGCCGGCCTGATCTAGTTTGGCAGCCAGCTTCTCTACGTGGTCGCTCTGGGCGCGGAACTCTCCACGCCGCGGGGCTGCCATCGGTTGCTCAGCGCTGGCCGCCATTATTCGGGGCCCGCCGCGCCGAACATGGGTGAGTGCTTCACTTCGATAATCTTGCCGTCGCCGACATACATATGTACGCCGCAGGGCAGGCATGGATCGAAGCTGCGAACCGTGCGCATGATGTCGATACCCTTGAAATTCTCCGGGCCATTGTCTTCGAAGATGGGTGTATTTTGCACCGCGTCCTCGTAAGGCCCTGGAGTTCCATACACATCGCGCGGGTTCGCGTTCCACGGCGTTGGCGGATAAGGATGGTAGTTAGCGATCTTACCTTCGCGGATGACGACGTGATGGGACAGGACTCCCCGAACCGCCTCGTGGAAACCACAGCCGATCGCTTCCTCTGGTACTTTGAAGTCACTCCAGGTAGAAGTGCGGCCGGCGTTCAACTCGGCCAGGGCCTTCTCTATGAAATGGAGCGCCGTCGCTGCCGCGTATGCCTGGAAATAAGTGCGAGCGCGATCCCGCTCCAGCGTGTTGCTCCATTGTGGGATCTTCCACTCGAACTCGGTTTCGGGAAGCATGGCCGTTTTCGGTAGGTTGATTTTGACGCTGTGACCGGTAGCCTTCACGTAGCCAATGTCTACCAGCCCGGAAAGCGCTGTGGACCAGAGCCGGGCAATCGGTCCGCCGCCGGTGTCGAGCGCCAGATGATCGCCGGTGCGCTGGTCATACCAGCGCGGAGACATCACCCAGGTGTAATTGCCGCCGAAGTCCCGCTTCTGCGGACGAGGAATGGTCGTCTGGTTCCAAGGGTGGTGTTTGTCTACCGGATTGCCCAACGGGTCGCGGGCGACGAAAGTCTCTGAACTCTGCCAGTCATCGTAATAGGAACTGCCGAGCAGAATCCGTATGTTCAGGTTGATGTCGACCAGGCTATTGGTGACCAGCTTGCCATCCACCACCACGCCGGGAGTCACGAACATTTTCCGGCCCCACTCCGCCATGTTCTTGTAAGTGTAATCGCAGCTATCCGGATCGTTATACGATCCCCAACACCCAAGCAAGGTCCGCCGCAGGCCAACCTTCTCGTACCCCGGCATCGCCTGATAGAAGAAGTCGAAAAGGTCATCATGCAGCGGCACGACCCGCTTCATGAACTCGACATACTTCATAAGGCGAACCAGATAATCTGTGAACAGCTGGATCGTGGCCACGGTGCCGACTCCACCCGGATAGAGCGTAGACGGATGCACGTGGCGGCCTTCCATCAGGCAGAACATCTCCCGCGTCAGGCGGCTCATCGCCAGCGTCTCGCGATAGAACGACCCGGTAAAAGGATTGAGCGCGGTCATGATGTCCGCAATGGTTTTGAAGCCGTGCTTGTCACCATTTGGGCACGCCGTCGATTGCGCCTTCGCCCACACCCCGGGATTGGTCTCCTTGACCATCTGTTCGCAAAAGTCCACGCCGACCAGGTTGTCCTGAAAAATGTTGTGGTCGAACATGTATTCGGCGGCCTCGCCCAGGTTGATAATCCACTCGGCCAGAGGCGGCGGTTTCACACCAAATGCCATGTTCTGCGCATAGACTGCGCAGGTGGCGTGGTTGTCGCCGCAGATGCCGCAGATGCGGCTGGTGATGAAATGGGCGTCGCGCGGGTCTTTGCCCTTCATGAAAATGCTATAGCCGCGAAAAATAGATGAGGTGCTGTGGCACTCGGCGACTTCCCGGTT
>DASRRN010000469.1:0-3813 GCA_035695685.1 Acidobacteriaceae bacterium
GGTCTTCCTCCCCTGCGGACGCCCCCTCCTCAATCGGAGGAAGCTGGCTCAAGTCGGACGCGTGCAGATAGGTATTGAGCTTCAAGCGCAGATTCACCAGCCCGCCCTGTTGCCCCGTGAGCGTGAGTCCGTTGATCAGAAAGAACGTCTTGCTTCGTTCCAGGCCATTGATAAAGTGCATCAGTGGTGCGTACTCTCCGCTGAGGCTGGCGTCCATGCGCAGCTCCGCCAGGCCCGCAAGGGCGGGCGTTGGGGTATAGGCCAGACTGGTCAGGCGGACGTTGTTTTTAGCGGCGAGGTCATTAATGGTCGCGGAAATGGTGGAATATGCGCCCGGAAAGCGAGCGGTGTAAAACTCATCCGCCTGGGTGCGCGAAAGCGCGACCTTTTGCGGCAACCCTCGCAGAGGGCTCATTTCCAGCTGCAGTGCCCGATACGCAGTCTGATGTTGCTGGAGCTGTTCGGCGCTGGAGGCGCGCAAGGTACTCCAGGCAAGAAAGAGGCGCACGCCGAGCACCAGGTTGAGAATCAACAGCAGGGCAACCCCGGCAATATGCAGGTTGAGTAAGCTGAGCAGGTTGCCGCGAAGGGCTTTCATTGTGCGGCCGCCTTTCTGGTGGCAGGCCGCGGTGCGCGGGCACTTCGCGGTGCCCGGGCAGTCTTGGTTACAGATTTAGGCCGCTTGGCCGGGGCTGGCTTTTCAATCGTCTCGGGTAGAGGGTTGTATTCGGCGAGCAAATCAAAGTTCACGTTGGATGCCGTGCTCACCTGTTCGATCGGCCGTCCGTTCTGATTGCTCTCGGCCGTCTCCCGGGCCAGGCGGGGCGAAAGAAAACGGTGGGAATGCTCCAGATTGCGCACCAGGTCGACACCGCGATCATGGGCGCCGCTGACTCGCAGGCGAATGGTCACTTTCCCATCTTTCGACGAAACGACCGGGTCGATGTTCAGCACCTGCACTCCACTGGGCAGCACGTTTTCCAGGTCCATCATGACCGCGGTCCAGGAGAAAGCTTTGCGGGCAAAGACATGGTTAAGAAACTGCGATTGTGATAATACCGAGGCATTCTGCGGTTCCCGCATCTGCGATTGAAATGCCGTCCGCTGCGCCTCGATCGCATATATCTTCTGCTGCACAGCGTCCAGCCGTGCCTGGGCCTCGGCCGCCTTTCGGTTTTCCGTGGACAGTAGAAGCCACAGCGGCACCGCGACCACCGCCAGCAAGACAATCAGGATCCTCAGTCGAAGATACAGCGGTCCCAGCTCGACGAAAGGACGGGAAGCGAGATTGAGTTGGATGCGCATCAGTTAGCGAGCGCTCCCACCACCCCGGCAAGGATCCCGCCAGGCATGGCTCTGTTTTTGTACGGCGTGGGCACCAGGTCGCGCACAGGAATTCTCTCATCACCCAGCAGACGGATAAGCTCTTCCGGGCCGCCCAGACCGCAGCATAGTAACTGGCGCGGTGGCGCCTCCAGCGTATCTTCAAAATAGGCCACCGCCACTGTGACCGATTGCTGCAGCTCTTCCGCGGAATGCAAAGAGTTTTCCTGGGGCGACCACTCTTTTTCGGTGAGTTCGAGAGTCCGGTGAAGCAGCAGTTCATTCTGCCTGGTAATGGCGGTGGTGACCGAGCTGCCATTGCGATTGATCACCAGCGACGGCTCCTCCGAACCGACCGCCGCCAACGCGGCCAGGGTGCTGGGCAATACCACGCCCGGTTCATATCCGGCTTCGCGCACCGCGCTTTCGTACTCCGCTAGAACTGCGGCCGGGGAAACCGCGACAATCACCCGCACCAGCCCCGGTTTGCCGGGCATGATCTGGTAGCTGACGGCCGCATCTTCCACTTCAAACGGCACCAGCTTGCGCAGGCGAAAGCGAATAATAGGCAGAGCTTCGGCCGCCTTCGCAGGCAGCAGGTCGAAGTCCAGCAGCAGCACTCGAACGGCAGCGTCGGGGATGACCACGGTGATCTCGCTCTCTTTGACGCTGACTTCATCCAGAGCCTGGCGTAACGCGCTCGCAACCGCCGCGCGGTCGCTGAAGTTCGGCGTTTGCAGGCCGGCCGCCAGTACGCCAGGACGCAGGGGAGCAAAGGCGGAGACAATTTCCTGTTCAGCCTCACCCGGCCGGCCCGCAACCACGCCGGCACTGGTGATCTCGCAGGCCAGGCGAGGACGCAGCGCGTTGGCTTCAGACGGAAAAATGCGATTGGCGATGTTGGAAAGCATGTCTCTAGCGGAAGGCCTCGATAAAGGTGACCTTGTTGATTTCTTTAAGTGTAGTCAAGCCTCGGCTGGCGCGGTCTACGGCGGATTCGCGAAGAAACTGCATCCCCCCCTGCTGCGCCAGTTTACGCACCTCGGAGGCCGGTTTCTTTTCCAGAATAATTTCCCGGATGGGATCAGTCAGCTCCAGCAGTTCGTGGATGGCGGTTCGTCCGCGATAACCGGTCCCGCCACATTCAATGCAGCCCGCCCCTTCATGAAAGTCGAAGCTGCGCCACAACTCCGGGTCCAGGCCGCTATTGCGTAGAAATTCATCGTCGTACCGCACCGGGCGAGTGCAGTGTTCGCAGATGGTGCGGACCAACCGCTGCGCGAGGATGCAATTGAGCGCAGAGACAAAGTTGTACGCTTCCACCCCCATATTGAGAAAACGGCCCAGCACATCGACTACGTTGTTGGCGTGGACGGTCGTAAACACCAGGTGGCCCGTAAGCGCGGAATTGATGGCGATCTGCGCCGTCTCCTGGTCACGTATCTCACCCACCAGGATCTTGTCTGGATCGTGACGCAGAATGGAGCGCAAGCCTCGGGCAAAGGTAAGTCCCTTCTTCTCGTTCACCGGGATCTGGGTGATACCGCGAATCTGGTACTCGACCGGATCCTCGATGGTGATGATCTTGTCCTCATCGCTCTTGATCTCGTTGAGCGCCGCATAAAGGGTGGTGGTTTTGCCCGATCCGGTCGGGCCGGTAACCAGCACCATGCCGTAGGGTTCGCGGATGTAACGCCGGAAGCGGCGCAGATCGTCTTCACCGAAACCCACCACATCGAGCGTGAGCTTGCGGAACTTCTCGCTCATCGACTCCTTGTCGAGCACGCGGAGCACTGCGTTCTCCCCGTGCACCGTTGGCATGATCGAGACCCGGAAATCGATCAGACGCCCTTTGTAGCGGACCCGGAAACGCCCGTCCTGCGGTACCCGGCGTTCCGCGATATCCAGTTCGCTCATGACCTTGATGCGGGAAAGGATGGTGGAGTGGTGCTCGCGCGCGATCGGAGCCATGGCTGCCTGCAGTACGCCGTCAATGCGGTACTTGACCACTAGCGAGTCATCGTAGGTTTCCAGGTGAATGTCAGAGGCGCGGCGTTCGAGGGCGGTAAAGATGGTGGTATCCACCAGCCGGATGATGGGGCTGATGTCCTCCTCGGACGTGAGCTTCTCGATCGAGATGTTCTCATCAGCATTGTCTTCGGCCGAAATCACATCGAACGTGAGGCCTTCGGATGCCTCGTCGAGCACCCGCTGCGACTGCTCCGTCTTTTTGAGCAGATCGGTGATCTGTGACAGGGTGGCCACGCGGGTGATGATCCGTTGCCCCAGCAGTCCGCTGATCTCGTCCAGCACCATCAGGCGGCTGGGATCGCTGACTGCGATCACCAGGCGATCTTCCATCTGTTCCAGGGGCACAAAGTTATAACGAAACATCATGTCCACCGGCACGCTGCGGAAGAGCTCGTGCTGGATGCGAAAGTTCTTGAGGTCGACGAAATCGCAGCGATAGCGATGGGCGAGCGCCTGCGC
>DASRRN010000470.1:0-5062 GCA_035695685.1 Acidobacteriaceae bacterium
AGATTTGACCAAGGCGTCGCCCTTGCCGGTCAATATCATGGTTAGCCAGGATGCGCCGTTAAGTGAGCTCGCCAAGCGAGGTGTTGCTAGAGTGAGCTACGGTGCGGATCCCTATGTCGTAATGATGAATAGCCTTCAGGAGGCGGCCCGCAAAGCGAAGCTTCGATAATGGAGGGATTTCGCTCACTCCAGATAAATTGCGCATGAGCTTGTCTTACAAACTTGTGGACTCTCCTGTCGGCCTGCTCAAGCTCGTTGCGAGCGAGAAGGCCCTGGTAGCTATTCTTTGGGAGATTGACGATCCGGGGCGCGTTCGCCTCGGCGATGTCGTTGAAGAACCATTTCATCCTGTGCTCGTTCAAACTGAAAAGGAATTGAAGGAATACTTCGCGGAAAAAAGATACAAATTCTCTGTACCTTTGGATATGCGTGGTACACCTTTTCAAAAGGAGGTGTGGGAGGTTTTGTTGGGTATTCCTTTTGGCGAAACATGTACCTACGGCGACATCGCAAAGCAACTTGGAAATCCCGCAGCCAGTCGAGCTGTGGGAGGTGCAAACCGTCGAAATCCAATTTCAATCATTGTTCCATGCCACCGAGTCGTGGGCGCGGCGGGTAACCTGACCGGTTTCGCTGGAGGGCTGAAAGCAAAAACTTACCTTTTGAGCCTGGAAGCAACGGATGACGAAAAATTGGAAAGCCGCTAGTCCGTATAGCAGATGAAGACAATCAATAGTTGCTCATGGCTTTCGGAATTGACCATCCTTCTCCCTTTGCATTGTCTGCCGTCTCGCTAAAATACAAATGAGCACTAGAGCCAAATCGAAACGAAGATCATTCCCCGGGCTCGATCAACTCTGGAGTGAACGATCCAAGCGCGGATTGTTACGAGACGCTATGCGTCGGAACGAGCAGCGCGATATCGCATTTCGGCGTATGATCTGTTCTATTCCACCTGGAAAAGTAAGTACCTACAGCGCCATCGCTGCAGCGGCCGGCTATCCCCAATACCACCGCGCGGTTGCACATCTGTTACGCACCGATCCCATTGATCAGTTGCCGTGGCATCGCGTCATAGGTGTCGGCGGGGAGATAAAGTTGCGCGGCGCTGCTGCGTACGAACAACGAGCACGATTGAAGTTGGAGGGGGTGCAGTTCAGCGGGAAACGAGTTGACATGGAAAGGTTCACGCATCTACTCAAGCCCTGGGAGGTCTACGGCTGATTGCTCCGGAACGCACGTTGGCTCGAAATAGGCAACTCATCCGAACGCAAGTTGTTAATTTGCGAGGACCAAGCTCTAAAACGGGGAATTTGCTAAACCGTTTTCGGGTAAAGAAGCTGTGCCTCGTCGCCAGAGCATCGGACGAGAAACGCGCTCCCGTACAAGTAGAACCTGCTTCGAAAGTCGGTGGCGCGAGCATGTGCGCTGGGTTTAGCAGAACTGTGTCAAAAGTCTATCTGCTTTGGCGGCTGGGGTTAGCTTCTTCAGGCAATTAAGCGGCGGCACGCTCCAATTCCAATCTGAACGGCAGAGCTAGCCAATTCGGATGGTTGCAGGCCTCTGCAACCAGAAACTATTCTGCCGCCATAGGTTCCGAACACCCTGCAACCATCCGAATTGAAAGTCGCCCGCTGCAACATCTCGATGTCGCGAGCCTAAGACGCAGTCCGATGCAATCGATGACTTCCTACAAGCCGACTTGAGAGGACGGATCGGTCGAATCGCTGCGAACGCATCCCATTGGTGCGCGGCAGCAAAGCACCATATGATTCAGGCGCGGGACATTCGCCGCTTTCGATAGTTCAGGCTGGTGCGCTCAGGACTTGGATGGCTCACTTTCGAGACTGGGCCGCTCTGGCACACTGCGCTGGTCAGCCTCCTCCCGGGCAAGGCAGGGTACTTTCCGCTTGCTCCCAGGAGGCTTCATCTCTTCAAATTAAACGTGCTGCTAGCCTTCCTATGGGCACGTTAGTGGCTTCAAGCCGCCCGATCACGATCATTTATTGCGGTCTCACTTATCCTAAGAACGCTGGTGTGCTGGTCTTTCGATTAGATATTTTGCTAGAGTCTGAGTCAGACACTACCTCATTTTCGAGGAGCGCTTGGAGGTTTGATATGGCGAAGGCCCCACTGATCTTTACGTATTACATCGCCGCCCCCGTGGAGAAGGTCTGGGACGGGTTCGTTTCGAAGGATGCGAATCAGAAGATCTTCATGGGCGCAGACTTTGAGTTGGACCTGAAGCCTGGCGGAGCGATGACGTGGTCGGGGCCGAGTAAAGATGGGAAGCGGATGCGGTATGTGACGGGTGAGGTGCTGCGGGCGGAGCCGCCAAAGGTGTTTGAGTACAAGTTCGGCATGGGCGATGGGGCTGTGATGTCGAGAGTGAAGGTGGAGCTGACTCCGGAGTCGGAGGCAGTGAAGGTTGTGGTAACGAATGATGACTGGGCGGAGGACGATCCGGCGTATGCTCAGAACGCAGATGGGTGGCCGCGAATTCTCTCGCGATTGAAAACTCTGCTTGAGACGGGGAAGACCTTCCGACCGCATTAGGCTAGTTTCATATTGAGAATGAGCTGACGTTCAATTCGTTGCCTTGGACGCGCCACGAAGAGCAAGATTCAAGTCGGAACGATCCCAACCTCGCCTGCAAGAACCGTATCAGCATACCGCTAGGGATCGAAGCGCGGTTCTGGCAGAGCCACGAACAGCTCTTAGGCAATCGTACGACGAGGAACGAATAAGACCGCTATGTGCGTCACGCTTAGCAAAGATCAGTCCTGACAAACGCGCTTGTATTGACTTGCATGGCCAAGTTCGGGACTCAAACGGTCTGTCACGCGACTCTCAGGCGGCGACGCCGCAAAAGTCGAACCCACAACGCAGCCCGCAGCTAGTTATACGTTGCATTGATCCCAACGAGCGCAGTCGCCGTTGACTTCCAAAGCCGGAAACAATCAATACTGGTTCTGAACGCTCCGGGAACCGTGTTCTGACCTGTGGCTCAATCCCGCCACAAGAATCACACCAGCGAGTGCTGCGCCCGCCAACGCGCCCACGGACAGCCGCAGTCCGGGTTTGGCGGTCATGAGAAATACGATTCCAACAGCCAGGCCAACGCGAAATCCATACGACAGGACAAGGGCCCTATCTTGTGTCTTGGCCAGGATGGCCTTGATGGCCACCGCTTCTCCCGCCGTGGACAAAAGCTTCTTGAGAGGCGCCATCCTTATTCCCGTTACGGTCCCCCCCACCAGCATGATGAGCAGTATTGCGATCAGTGACGCCGGAATCCAGGCCGTCCCGCCACCATACAGGTACGCCAGATAAAGTCCGCTGCCCAGCACGCCAACAAAGGCGGGCATGGCGATCCCGCGCAGCCGGTGAAAGGAAAGAACACCCACCCGGGCGTGCTCGACGTTTAGGGACGAGCGGATGCGGAGAAGAACGACAGCTTCGAGTGCGAACGCGGCGAACAGTGTCATGGCCGATAGCACATGGATGAAAAGAACCGCAGACAGAATACTCATTGCATATCTCTCTTCCTCAGACCATGAGTTTGCCGCCATTGACATCGAGCGTATGGCCCGTGATCCACCCCGATGCGTCCGATGCGAGGAATAGGGCGGCCTGTGCCACATCCTCGGGGGTCCCTATGCGGCGCAGCGGCAGTCCTTCTGCAACCTTGGCCTGCATCTCCGCAGGCATGAATTTCTCGATTTTTTCGTTCCTCACGATAGACGGCGCGATGCCGTTTGCACGGATGCCAAAGGGACCGAGCTCCTGAGCAAGGTGGCGCATCAACATGAGAGTCCCTGCCTGAGCCGCGCCGTAAGCGGCCGAAGCTTGAGAGACGAGCCGGCCGGATGCGGAACTCATCAGGATGATGTTCCCCTGGGCCTTGGTTTTCATCGCCGGCACAAAGGTTTTCACAGTGAGAAATTTACTGTTGAGGTCGGCGTCGATGGTCTTGCGCCATTGGTCCTCGCTAATATCGAGAATGGGAACGGAGTTTCCCAGTCCGCCGGCGAACGCGGCAAGGATGCTCACGTCCCCGAACCTATTCTGAATGGACGCTTGCAGCCGAATCAGCTCGGCAGCCGATGTCACATGCGCAGCGATGCCAATGCACTCTCCGCCCTCGGAACTGATGGATGACGAAACACGTTTAAGGGCTTGTTCATCGCGCCCATTCACGACCACCCTGGCCCCCGAACGGGCGAACTGGCGCGCGGTTTTCACGCCGAGCGCCTTCGATGCGCCGGTTACGAGAACGACCTTTCCCTTCAGGTCGGGGTACGTTAAGGCGTTCATGAGGAGATTACTCCTTCCACGGCCTTATTCAATCACAATACTTTAAGAACTTCAACTATTGAATGTATCTTACCATTGAGGAATTGAAAGGTTGATTCGGCTCACGTATGCTTCCAGGCATGTCCAGTTCCTCGCGAAAGAAGGCCCCCCTGGCTCGCCGGGTGTGGCGGTTGATGTTCGATCTGTTGATGCGCACAGCACCGCAACGAACGGAAATCCTCGGGCAACGCGGGCTGACACCCAATGATGCGCGGGGGCTGAGCAGTCTTGACGTTCATGAAGGGCGAAGCATGCGGTCTCTGGCAAAGGAATGGGCGTGTGACGCGTCAAATGCCACCTGGATCGTGGACCGGCTGGAGAACATGGGTCTTGCGGAGCGGAGGACAGTCCCAGACGACCGGCGGGTCAAACTCGTGGCGCTCACCCCCAAGGGGTTGAAGGTGCGAACGGAATTATTAAAGGAATTCCATAACCCCCCTGCGCAGCTTCTTGAGCTCGGCGACCATCAACTGGAAATGCTTGAGCAAATCCTGCAGAAGGCCACGCTGTCGGAAGAGCGCAAGTCGGGGGGCAAGCAATCGAAGTGAGGCTTGCCGGTGCCCGGGGAAGTGCGGCCAGCCGGACGGTTCCTTCGTGGAAGTCCGTCACTGTTACGATTTTTTATCGGTTCTCGACAACATGTCCGAGGATCTCAGCGACACACAGAAACAAGAGATGAGCCGCTTCTTCTGGAAAGATCTCCACA
>DASRRN010000471.1:0-15180 GCA_035695685.1 Acidobacteriaceae bacterium
AACTTAGTGGGCACCTGCCCCCTCGGCTTCCAGCCACCGCTTCAAATTTGGCCCCTGGGTTGCCCGAAGGTCGACACAGTCCGCGATGCTATCCCGCGCCTTGTCGAGTGCATGCGTAGAGGCCGGCACAGTATGCACTTCAAAAAATTCCGTGACCTGGCTGCTGCGATCCGCGCTGCAGAACCCGCCCATCGACTCGACCAATTCGCCGCCCACCCAGGTCGTGATCTGGGCTCGCACCCGGGGCCAGTTCTGTTGAACGTACTGCCAGGCAACACCTCGTGTACGACGGTCCCTCATCTCGAGCTCGACCAGGCGTAGGGCATCCTGGTTCTTGACCTGGCCTGAAAGCGCATAATCCAGAGCACGTGAAACCAGCGTGGCATCGCGAAAACTTGCCAGGGCATGAAAAGCCTGGATACGAAGCTGCGGATCGCCGGCCGTTTGACTCACTTGCTGCAACTGATCGAAGAACGCTCCATCTCCGTTTTGCGCCGCGACGTTGAGCGCCGTGGCAGCCAAAGTTGGGTCAACGGAAGCGGGGTTGCGCAGATATTGCTCCGAAAGCTGCCGGGCATCGGCGATGATCTGCGGATCATCGCCGATGTTGCCCAGGAGTCCATAGAGTGCGGCACGCAAGAGAATCTTGTCCGGGGCGTCTCCCGCACCCGGCGGACCCAGGCGCGTCAGCGCAGGAGCAAAGTTCTTCCTCACCCAGGCGGCGAGCTCAAGATGCTCCTGAGGCGTCGAGGCCACTTGTTGGTCAATGATGCGCAACGCGGCGGAAACCGTACCGATCACAAATGAGCTGTCGTCATCACGAACCGCGGCGGCCAAATTTAAGAAGTCGCCCACAGTGGCAACGCCGGCCCGGGCCTGCGCCCATTGGCTGCCCAAAAACGTAATTCGTTCGGGAGGCGTAAGGCTTGTCTCCACCTGGCGCACCAATTGTTGGTAATCGCCGCTGTCATACCGGCTGCGATAGTAGCCCTTGCCACCCGCATTGCCGTAGAAGACGGAAGTTGGTTTCGCCTCGAGTCGCTGGGTCTTGGCGCTAAGAACAGGGCAGTCCAGCCGATCCGCGCTGTTCTTCATGCACACCGGCAAAACCCAGCTCTGAGTCTGATCTCCAGCGTCTTTCGGATTCAAGAAGAACCGCCTCTGGGTAACTTCCACAGTGCCGTCATGCACCTTGCCAAAGCTCAACAGCGGCTCCCCTGGCTGAACCACCAGGCTCTCCATGATTTTGTCCACGGGTTTGCCACTCGATGACCGTAACGTATTCCAGAAGTCTTCTGCGGTGGCGTTGCCATATATGTGCGCTTGCAGATAGCGGTGCACCCCTTCGCGAAAGGCTGCTTCGCCGAGATAGTTTTCCGTCATCAGAAGTACGGCTGCAGCCTTTCCATAGGCGATGCCGTCGAACATCTCATTGATCTCACCGGGGGTCTCGGCCCGGGAGCGAATGGCCCGGGTTGCCCGCCCGCCATCGAGATCCAGGGTCTGGTTGAGCGCCGCGGCCTCACTTTGGGGAATCTCCCATTCCGGCTTCCAGGCGGCCAGCGGCTTATTCGACATCCAGGTGGCAAAGCCTTCATTCAGCCAGATGTTGTTCCACCACTCCATAGTCACCATGTCGCCAAACCATTGATGCGCCATCTCGTGCGCCACATCTACGGCGACGATCTTCTTCGCGCTGAGAGATGCGGTTTTCTCGTTCACCAGCATGGCGGTTTCGCGATAAGTGATGGCGCCGAAATTCTCCATGGCTCCCGCCTCAAAGTCCGGGATGGCAATCATATCCAGCTTGGGCATGGGGTACTTGATGCCGAAATAGTCGTCGTAATAATGGAGAAAGAACTCTGCACCAGAGAGTGCAAATTGCGCCAACTGCACTTTGTCCGGGGTGGCACAGGCGCGAATGGGCACACCGTCACTCTCGCCCGAAAGGCACTTGAAATCACCCACCAAAAATGCCACCAAGTAGGTTGACATCTTCGGGGTGCGGGCAAAGGTGATGGTATGTTCCCCGGCGATTGGGCCGGGCGTGTCAGAAACGATATTGGTGTTTCCGATCGCCGTATCTCCCTGGGGCACGATCAGACTGACATCAAAGGTGGCCTTATACGCCGGCTCATCGAATGAAGGAAAAGCCCGGCGGGCGTCGGTGGGCTCGAACTGGGTTACGGCATAGTTCCGTTTGGCCGTGCGGGAAAGATAGAAGCCGCGCAAATCTCCATTCAAAATGCCGCTATATTCAATTTTCAAGGTGACTGGCCCAGCGGGTAGCTTGCGTGCGAAATGAAACGTAACCTGTTGCAGGCCAGGGTCGACGGAGACTTCCGCGGT
Organism: Acidobacteriaceae bacterium; assembly: GCA_035695685.1. Taxonomy (GTDB): domain Bacteria; phylum Acidobacteriota; class Terriglobia; order Terriglobales; family Acidobacteriaceae; genus PALSA-350. The sequence continues at coordinate 2,350 of DASRRN010000471.1, forward strand.
CAGGGTCTTGCCGTCGCTCTGTGCCGTAACCGCGGCAAATTTGAGCTGCCACGCATTCAGCACAATCGAATCGACTGCCTGCGCCAAGGTAAGATCAATCGTCTCTTCGCCGGTAAAGGTTGCGGCTTGCAGATCCGGCGCCAGTTGTAGCGTGTAGTGCTGTGGACGGGCCACGCCGGGTAGCCGTTGGGCCACCGCCGCCAAGGGCAGCAGCAAGATGATGGCGAGAGAAAACCCAGGGGCAATACGGAAAATCGCGAGCAAAAGTTAAATCTCCAAGGAATATTCTGACAGTTCTTATCCTTTGACGCTTATGCCTCCCGATAGTTGAGCAATACCAACCCCGCAGCGGACAGCAAGAGTGGCCATGCCCGGCCCGCGGTTCTCGATGCGCGGCCTGGGGGCAGCCGCAACTCCAGCCAGCGGCTCCATCCGGCTGTCGCGCCCAGCAATGCGATGGGGGTATGGCTCATGGAAGCTAGTAGGTCTTCCGCGTTGTCGCTGGTTGCATGATTATGGGTTAGCAGAATCGCAGCTCCCAGGGCGCACATCAGGGGAAAAATCAGCCCAGCCCAACGGGCGCGTAATTTGCCTGCCTGCACCGCACACTCGAAGGCGGCAAAGCACAGAATGAGCAAGGCGGCGGCGCGATGCTGCAACACGTCAGGAGCTGAAAAGCTGGCCCAGAAGGGACGTGGACCCAGGGGCCAGTTTTCCGGGTCCGCGCGGAGCAATATGAAGAGGGACAAACCGGCGAAGGAAAGCGGCCAGTAGCGCGCCCACCGCATGCCTGCAAAGCGGCTGGCAAATGCCAGCAACCCTGCTGCCAACACAATCAAACCCGCCCAATGGTGGTTATACTCCGACCATTTCCGATCGGTTTCATCGCTGGCGCCGTTATCCTGGAACTCCGTCTCACGCACCGCAGTTTCGATCGAAGTCGGAGGAGTAAGCTGCGATGCGGCTGGGCTCTTCATGCGCGGAACTTCCGGGTGCAAGCGGGCGGTAATCGCCTGCAGCGGTACCTGGTCGGGAACGTCGACGGCAGGTGGCTGCGAGGACATCGAGGCCGCAGCCAGAATTACGGTAAATCCCAACCCAATCTCGGCTTCGGCAAAACGCCGTAGCCTTGCCAGCAGCGGCTGAGGATCTGTGTCGAGCCGCCGCCCGATTGTCCAGTTCCCCATGCCCATCAGCAGCATCACCAGAAGGAGGTAAATCTTGGCCAGCAACAGGACACCATAGCTCGTTCCGTAGAGTCCATTCCAGGTGCCTACGTAAAACCATGCCATGTAAATTCCTGCCAGAACGAGGATCGCGACACTCAGGAGAGCGATCGACGAGTAACGCTTGACCATGGAGCGGGCTTCCTCCACACTCCCTGCGTGTCCTAGCGAAATCAGCAGAAAGGGCATGGCTCCGATCCATGCCGCCGTGCCCAGGTGATGGGCCGCGGTCGCCAACGCCAGCAACAAACGATGATCCATGCGGGAGGCTGCGTGGCTGGTGGACACAGTGGCAAACAGGAGCAACAGGCTTAGCGGAATCATGGCAGCTGTCGCTTTGCGGGTCTTAAGCCGGGCGCAAACCCAGCAAAGGATCGCGAGCATAGCAGCGCACATACCTGCAACAAAAAACCTGGCTGTGACCACATCCCGGATATGCAGATCGCTGCCGCCGAGCAACGATGCACTGGAAAGAATGACTGTCACTACCTCGGCTATCGCGAGGGCGAGGGCGGCCCAACGGATACCCCGGAGGCAAAAGGAGTCAACTGTTGCCGTTGCCCTTGCAGGACGTGCAACGGCAAACAGGAAAGCGATGCCACCCAGCAGCAACGCCTCAAAGGAGAGATTCGCCGCACGCAGCAGCGTGCCCAGAAAATCAATATCCCGCAGCAGCCAAATCAAGCCGTCATCTCAGTCCGTATGGAAAAAAGCATTTCCAGGAAGGGTCCGCGGAACTGCTTTTCAGAGCGTAGCGTTATTGCACCTGGAAAGGAACTTCGCCACGCGTGATGTGACCATCGCTGGCCAGAACTTGCCAGCGAAGCACGTAAGCTCCCTTTGCGAGCCCGTGGCCGATGGCGGTGAGCACATCGGGAGCAGTCTGCGCCGGAGCGCCGATTTTTTCCACAGTACCGTCCGGTTTGAGCAGGCTCAGAGTCGAGCGGGCTCCATCGACGCGCGAATTGTACCTAAGATTGATCGTTATATCCGGGCCATTCACGGACGCGTTCTTCTGCGGTGTGGAACTTACCAGTACGGCATGGGCCAACGCCGTGCGCGGAGTTGCAGCCATCAATGCTGCAACAAAAAGAATCACTGCGCCCAAGAACCATCGCGGTGACCTGCTGTGCATAGCAAAATTCTCCAAAAAGTTCTCGGCCGTTGGATGCTTGTACGGCTGTTCCTGATGGTTTTTTTGGGCTAAAGCGGTTTAACAATTGGTGTAGACCGAAGCAAAGGACCTTTTCGTGGTTTTCTCCCAAGGAAAACCACTCCTCGCGGCCTTTTGTCGGGCCACAGTAATTGTTAAACCGCTCTAGGATGGCGCCATTTGCACCGACTGCGCGCGTTCGGAGTGTCCACCGATCTCTGCCGCCCGGGCCTCAGCATAGGCGGCGGCGCCCATCAACGCAGCCCGGCTTTCGAGAATGAGCCGCACCGGTGTCTGCACCAGCAGATCACTCAGCCGCCCTTTGTCGGTAAATGCCTTCATAAAAGTGCCATCCTGCATTTTCTTGAGCAGCTTGGGAGCAATCCCTCCCCCCACATACATGCCGCCAACAGACAGGATCTTCAACGCCAGATTGCCCGCCTCTGCGCCGTAGGCGGAGACGAAGATGTTCAAAGACTCCACACAAAGCTCACTCGCACCCGACTCTCCCAATTCGCCGATCACCGCATTGGGATCCTCCGTGCGCATACGGTCCTTCAGCCACGGCGGTTCTTCCATGCCCTTCACATCACGGCAATAGACGTAGACGTTGGCCAAACCGATGCCGGAGATGACACGTTCCCAACTGACGCGCCCACCCAGAGTTTTCTGCAGATAGCGCAGCAGTCCAATCTCTTCTTCATTGCGCGGAGCAAAGTCGCTATGCCCGCCTTCCGATGCCATGGGGAGATACGTGTGACCATTCCACACCAGAATGGCCTCTCCCAGCCCCGTACCTGCGGCAATCAAACCGCGGTTGCCTACCGCCGCCGGGTCACCCTTGCTGAGAACCAGGATCTGATCCGGGGTTAGCTCGGCAATACCATAGCCGTTGGCTTCAAGATCGTTGATCAGGAAAACATGCTCGATCTTGAGATCGGCCCTAAGCTGGTTGGAATCGAGTATCCAGGGAAGATTGGTCAGCTTCAGCCGGCCGTGGCGCACCGGACCCGGGACCCCAAAGCAGGCTGCCAGCACATCGATTGGCTGGCCCAGAGTTTGCCTGCATTCTTCCAGGAATGCTTCCACCAGTTGCACCAGGCCAGGAAAATCCCGGGCATGAAATTTGTGCTCGTGCACGGTCAGCAATTGACCGAGTTCAAACTTGCACAAGACCAGGTCGACCTTGGTACCGCCCACGTCCCCTGCCAGAATCATCGGGTGATCTCCAGTCTACCGATGCCATCGGCCCCGGGCGGAGGCAATGCAGCACCTGCGGCAGCGTCAAGCAGGAGGGTGATGCGACGATTGGCAGGCTTGATCAGTTGCGAGGGATATGTTTCCGGATCATAGGGGCCAGTGAAAACCTGCTTAAGCGAGGCAACTTTGTCGGCGCCTTCAATGAGAAAGAAGACATCCCGCGCCCGGTTGATGACCGGCCATGTGAGCGTAACCCGCCACGTTTCCTTTTGTTGGGGAACATGATTGGCAATGGCGATGCGCATCATTTCATGCAAACCTGCGGTGTGGGGAAAAAGGGACGCCGTATGGCCATCGGGTCCCATCCCCAACGCAACCATATCAAAACATGGCATCTCCGCGCCTTCCAGGCGAAAGCTTTGCCGGATCTCAAATTCATATCTGTTCGCGGCTTCTTCCGGATCAAGCTCGCCCTGGATGCGAAAGATCTGAGCCTTGGTGAGGGGCACTTTGTCCAGGAGCGCTTCCCGGGTCATGCGGTAGTTGCTATCCGGATGATCGGGCGGCACACAGCGTTCATCGACCCAATACAGCTCCAGCTTGTCCCAGGGAATTTGCTCACGGTATTCGCCACTGGGGTCGGCCAGTAGCTCAAATGCGTCCTTCGGAGTGTGGCCACCAGAGATGGCGATCCGCGCCTTACCTCGAGCCCCTGCAGCCGCACGAACGCCGTCCACAAAGTACTGCGCTGTGCGCCGGGTTACCGCTTCCGCGCTCGCATCCACGTAATAGAGAACTTCGATCGTCTCAGCCATGCAACTCGTATTTTAAAGCTTGTGCCAGGCGCGCCCATCCCGAGCCAGCAATTCATCGCCGGATTCCGGTCCCCAGGTCCCGGCGGCATAGTTGGGGAACCCTTTGGGCTTGCTGCTGGCCCATTGGTCGAGAATCGGCGTCAGCAGCGACCATGTGGCCTCCACTCCATCACGATGAGCGAACAGCGTAGCATCGCCCAGCATTGCATCCAGCAGCAGTCTCTCGTAGCCGTTGGCCGATGATTTGCCGAATGCCTCCGCATAGCTGAAGTTCATGTTAACCGGGCAGACTTCCATATTCGGGCTGGGCACCTTGGCGCCAAAACGCAGGGAAATACCCTCATCCGGCTGAATCCGCATGGTGATCAGATTGGGCTGCAGTTCCCTGCATGAGCCCGACTGGTTCTTGAACAGTAACTGCGGAGGTTGCTTGAATTGAATGGTGATCTCGGTAGCTCTTTTAGCCAACCGCTTGCCCGCTCGCAGATAGAACGGCACACCCGCCCAACGCCAATTCTCTATGCCCACCTTCAGCGCAGCGTAAGTCTCTGTGAAGGAGTTTGGATCGACACGATCCTCTTGTCTGTAACCTTTCACCTCTTTGCCATCCACCTTGCCCGGACCATATTGACCGCGCACCGCGTCCATAAGATGGATGGGTTGGATCGAGCGCCACACTTTGACCTTTTCCCGGCGCATCGCCTCAGCCTCGAACGAAACCGGGGGTTCCAGGGCAACGAACGACAGCAGCTCCATGACATGGTTTTGGACCACATCGCGGAGTGCGCCCGCCTTCTCGTAAAACGGCCCACGGCCTTCGATGCCGATATCCTCCGCCGCCGTGATCTGTACGTGATCGACGTAGTTACGATTCCAGACAGGCTCGAAGATCCCGTTGGCAAAGCGAAAGACCAGGATGTTTTGCACCGTCTCCTTGCCCAGGTAGTGGTCGATGCGGAAGATTTGATCTTCCGCAAAGACCCGGTTCACCTGGTCATTCAACTGCCGCGCCGAAACCAGATCGTGACCAAACGGCTTCTCAATGATGACGTGAACGTCACCCTTCTGCGGTTTCGCCATTCCGTGCGCGCCCAGCTGGGCGATAATTTCGGCGAAGTATTCGGGCGCAGTAGCCAGATAAAACAGCCTGTTTCCCTTGACGCTTTGCTTCTCGTCTACACTCTCGAGTAAGGATTTCAATCTTTCGTAGCCATCCGCGTCGTCGAAGTTCATGGCAAAATAACTGACCTTGCGCATGAACTCGTCCAGCTTTTTCTCGCCTTCCTGCACGCCTCCAAACTGGAGAATGCCTTCGCGCATGTCTTGTTCAAACTCGCCCTGCAGCGGGCGCCGCGCCACGCCGACAACCGCGAACTCCTCCGGCAGCAAATTCGATTGCTCCAAATGGAAGAGAGCGGGTAGCAGCTTGCGCTTGGTCAGGTCACCGGAAGCGCCGAAGATGACCACGACCGTAGGCTCAGGGATCCGTTCGGCACTTTGCGCTGCTTTCAAATCTTCAGCAGAAAACTTTACTTCCGTGGTTGCCATGGGACTCGCTCCTTGCTCAAACTGCGTTGTCTATGTTCTTACGCCGGCGTCAAGACCCAGCCGCTCCAGCGCCTGCACGCATTGTGCTTCATCCTGATAGCAGAGTGCGTGAATTCCCAAAGCCTCCGCCGCATCGCAGTTACCCTGGCGGTCGTCGATAAAAGCCACTTCCTCGGCGTCGCGCTGCAGCACGTCAAGCGCCAGCTCAAAGATTTTCGGGTCCGGCTTGCGCAAACCCAGATAGCAGGAACTGAGAAAAACGTCGAAGTACCGGCCCAGTTCGAAACGTTCTATGCGGTAATCGTTCAGTTCGCGGGCTTCGTTGTTGAGCATCACCAGTTCTACTTCCTCTGATGCCGCAAGCTCCTGAAGGATTCGCATGGCGCCGTGAGGCAGCACTACGGACCGCTCTTTCATCGCCTGCAGAAAGGCCGCGGGCGTGAAAGGGCGAGGCTCGTAGAAGACTGTCTGTAGCAAATACTGCTCCGCGGTCATCAAGCCCTTTTCCCACGGATCATTGGCGAGCTCATGACGGTGCTCGAACGGGGCAGCGTCCAGTGCGAACTGCTGCAGGACGGAGGTCCGCTCAAGATGATCCCACCCGTTGGTGAGCAGAACGCCGCCCACATCCCACAGAATTGTGCTGATCTCTGCCATGTTTGCGTCTCCATCGGAAAGGGGCAACCTCAAGAACAGTAATGTTAAGAGTCGTGGTATCCCACATCTCGCGAAAAACGAGCGAGATACCCGGATTACCTGCTCGTGGCCTCACCCCAGGTATGCGTGTGCGGCTTTCTTTAAAGGAAAGCCGCGTGGAACTCAATGATCTCCTCAAGCCCAACAGGAAATCCGGGGTCTGGGGCACCCACCGATTGTGGCAGGGACAGAGCTTAGGCCTTGGCCGCCGCCGCAGCGGGCCGTACCCGTTCCAACAATTGTTTGGCCCGTTTGGTGATGTTTGCCGGGCTGAAACCGAGTTCTTCCAGCACCTTGGGCCCTGGCGAAGAAGCGCCAAAGCGCTCCAGCCCGATCACATCCCCGTGCCGCCCGACATACTTCCACCAGCACATGGGTGCGCCGGCTTCGACCGCCAGCGCCGGCAGATGATCGGGAAAGATCGATTGTTTGTAGGCTTCGGACTGTTCTTCGAAGATACGGAAGCTGGGCATAGAGACCACGCGCGCGTTGATACCTTCTTTTTTCAAATCCGCCGCTGCCTGCAGAACCGGCCACACCTCGGCGCCGGCGGCGACCATCAGCATATCCGGCGAGGCTCCGCCGTCCTGCAGCACGTATGCGCCTTTGCGTACGCCCTCGGCAACCTTGTATTTCTCCGGATCCAGAACGGGCAGGTTCTGGCGGGAAAGGGCCATGAATGACGCGCCTTTCCGTTCCAGAGCCAGGCGCCAGACAGCCACCGTCTCATTGGCGTCCGCAGGGCGAAAATCCGTGAGATGGGGCACGGCGCGCAACATCGAAAGGTGCTCGATCGGCTGGTGGGTCGGTCCATCTTCGCCCAGTGCAATCGAATCATGAGTGAATACAAAGATGGAGTGCGACTGCATGAGTGCGGCCAGCCGCAAGGCCGGTTTGCAGTAGTCGGTGAAGCAGAAGAAAGTCGATCCGTAGGGAATCAGGCCGCCGTGAACGGCCATCCCATTGACCGCCGCGCACATGCCAAACTCGCGCACGCCAAAATAGATGTTGCGGCCTTTCGGATCGAGATGAAAGCTGGTGCTATCTTTAAAAATCGTCCTGGTCGAACTGGTCAGGTCGGCTGCGCCGCCGATCAGCTCGGGCACTACCTTAGCGATGGCATCCATGACATTGCCGCCGGCACTGCGAGTCGCAATCGGCTTATCCACCGGAAATGAGGGCAGACTCTTTTCCCAGCCATTGGCCAGCACGCCTGACTGCACGCGCTCGAACTCCGCTGCCACATCCGGAAACTCTTTCTTGTAACGGGCGAAGAGATCATTCCACTCCTGCTCGTATTTCTTGCCCTTGTCCACGGCCTGCAGCCAGTTCTGCTTCGCTTCATCCGGCACGTAGAAGCTCTTGTCCTCCGGCCAGCCCAACTTCTTCTTGGTTTCTTTCGTCGCTTCCGGGCCGAGCGCCTCACCGTGCGCTTTGTTGGTGCCTGCCTTGGGGCTGCCATAGCCAATCACGGTCCGTATGCGGATCAGCGAAGGCTGATCCTTCACCGCTTGCGCGGCTTTGATGGCCTGCGAAATTGCTTCCAGATCGTTGGCATTGTCCACCATCTGCACGTGCCAGTGATAGGCGGCGAAACGCTCGGTCACATCTTCGGTATACGAAAGCGCCGTCGGCCCGTCCAGCGAGATGAGGTTGTCGTCGTAGAAATAAATCATCTTGCCCAGGCCGAGGGTACCGGCGAGGGAAGCAGCTTCGTGCGAGACCCCTTCCATCAAGTCGCCGTCGCCGCAGAAGACGTAAGTGTAGTGATCCACGATGTTGTATCCCGGACGGTTATAAATCGCCGCCAGATGTTTTTCGGCGATGGCCATGCCCACGCCCATCGCGAATCCCTGGCCTAGCGGCCCGGTGGTCACTTCGACCCCGTCAGTATCGCCGTACTCCGGATGACCGGGCGTGATCGAGCCATACTGGCGAAACTGCATCAGATCGTCGATGCCGACCTTGTAGCCAGTCAGGTGCAGCACCCCGTACAGCATTGCCGACGCATGACCATTGGACAGCACGAAGCGATCGCGATTGCTCCACTTGGAGTTGGCCGGGTTGTGGCGCATAAACTCATGAAAGAGGAGATACACCGTGGGGGAATCGCCCAGCGGCGCCCCCGGGTGCCCGCTCTTTGCCTTTTCTACGGCATCCACGGCAAGAAACCGCAGTGTATTGATGGACAACAGATCCAGTTCATTCATGACAACCTCGCTCTTTTCTTCGAGAATACTTTGGTTTCCTGTTCAAAGGATTCAATCCTGATTCTTTCCTTCAGATGAAGCGTATGCATATGCGGTCTCCTGATTTTCGACCGGATCCAGCCGGACTTCGAAATTACGGCCTTCCCAGCGATTATCGAGGCGCCATTTCATAGTAAAGATCACCCGGCCGGCTTGCCCGGGCTCAGTTTCCATGTCGGCGAAATGACCCGCACAGCCCACGCGGCGGCTTTCCATAGTCCGCACTGTCTTCCAGTCGTCCACGGTCCATACCAGGTAGAAGTGATCATTGGCCACCATGCGCAGCGTGCCCCCCGCTGCCATAGCCTGTATTTGCCGGTCGAGCCGGAACACCTCGATCGGTGAGGGACGTCTGCGGCGCCCATAGCGGTCGGCGACTACCGAGATCCGATCAAACACCTGACCGTCGGTCACCGACCGTAGCAGTTTGACATATTCCGCATGCGCCCACACCAGCGGCATAGCCGCGCCGGTGGGTTTGCCAAGCTTTAACCCCTTCTCGGGCATATCGGGCGCATCCCATATCTGTTCCGGCAGCATGCCGCCCCGGGAACTGAACCCTTCAAGCGCCTGGATGTAAGGCCGTACGTCGTGACCCGCCGCCAACTCATAATGTGCACGCTCTCCACTCAAGAGCGGCCAGGCACGACCTTGCCCCCAGCCCAGAAATGGTCCCCCGTCGTGCCGCTGACCATAGCCGTCATGGTTGTAGCGTCTCCAGCATGGGCCCACCACAGTTTCTACCTTCAGCACGTGGTCGACCACCTTCAGCGAATCGACGATCACTGGATCATCGGCAGGCCGGACCCCGTACCTGACCAGCTCCAGAAAACCAGCGTCGACCACGTTGCGCGCTTCGAAGTCGGCTCTTTCCCCCGGACCCCGATTGTTGATACGGACCGTCTCTCCGCCGCATCCGTCGGCCGCATAAGGATCTCCGCACTGGGGCGGACGAACTCGCATGTAATGCCGAGGAACACCGGGCAACAAGGTGCCGCGATCGGTCACCGTCCAGTCTTCAAGGTGCGACTCAATCCAGTCCGCATGCTCTTCGAGAAATTGGGCCAACTCTGCGGATCCATTGGCGCGCACGATATCAGCAGCGCAAATCAGGCTTGAGATCACGGCTGCCAGGGTGGATGGGGAGTAGCCAGCAGCTTCTTCCCATCGTTCCTGCTGCGTAACCGGAGAATGACGAACCAGGAATCCGGCGGCACGCTCAACAAATGGAAAGACGTCGAATTCTCCCAGGCCCTCGAGCTTCCATAGCCGCCACGCCAGGATGATGGGGAAGGCGACCTCATCGAGTTGAATACCGGTCCAGTATGGGGTCCCGTCAATCCAGAAGTTTTGTGCAAAACTGCCATCCTGTTTTTGCGTGCAGGCCAGGTAAACCAGTGCCCTCCGCGCCGTATCGACCCGATTGCAGGCCAGTAGCGCGGTGGCGCTTTGCACCATGTCGCGCGTCCAGACAAGATGGTAGCCACCCACATCGTCATCGCCCTTGTGCTGGCCCCAGGGAATAGAAGCCGAGGCAATAAAGGCGCCGGAATAGTACTTGTCCTCATGGGAGAGAATGACGTTTTGACTCACCTGGAGAAGCCGGCCCGCGTCCATGGCAGCACCCGTCAAGGCCACCGCCGTGGCGGCGCGATGCCATTGTTCGTTGAAGCGCTTCATGCTCTGATCGAAAGGGGAGGTTACTGCGCCCAGAGCTGTGGTCAAAGCAGAGTGGTGCCCCTCGCCCAGTGCGATCGCCAGCACAAATTCGCGGTGCACGCTGATGTCGATCTCGCCGGTCAGCGCAACATTTCCATGAAGGGCGGAGCCGAACTGCCAATCCATCTGGAAGTTGTCCATCAGGTCCTGCCAGCCGTCGCTCCTGCCCACGAAACCACAACTGGCACGGCTGAAGCCACAGCTGGTCGCCATCACTAACGACAGCCCGTTCTTGTTCGCCAACAACGCCAGCTTGCCTGACAGGTCCAGCACCATACCGGAATTGTCTGCACCGCCAACATCTAAGTGCGGAGCCAGCAGCGCATATGCTTTCATTCTCGATAGCAGCCTCTCGTCGCCTTCCAGACGAACCCGTATCAACACCGCAGGATGATGCGGATCGGCGATGATCTCCTTGATGATCTTGTAGCGGCCCTGTGGGTCGGAATTGATGAGCCTTACGGCCGAAGAGCAGCTGTCGATGTATTCAAACATCCGTTCCAGATCGCGCTTCTCTTCGTGGACAAACGTTTCCCCGTCGGTCAGGAGAAACTCCATATCCCGGGTCTGTGGCCGGTCGATGGTGGGGTAGTAAATTTCGTTCAGAATGCCGTGGGAGACCGTGTACCAGATCCGGCTGGAGGCGGAGTACGCCATGCCCACACAATCTTTTCTACTGGAGGTCCAACGTGGTTCCACTCCGGGCCATCCAAAGGCCGGGCCCTGGCCCTCAATCCAGCGATAGCTGGATGCCTGATCCGTCATCGTCTAACCTTTCCTTGTGATTGCAAAGTACCTGACGGATGGATGCGCTCGAAGTTACAAAGGAGTTGAAAATAGCCTGCAAGGAGAATTTTCGCAAACCCTGAAACCGGCAAAATGCGCAAGAACTGGGTTACAAGACCTGAGCGTTGGTGTCAGGATCGGGGTGGAATGCGACCTCCCGCATGGCGTGGGCAATTTCACGATTCTTCATGAAGCAATCCCAGACAAAACCCGTGCGCAGGTTTTCGGCCATCAACATACCGATTCCCACGTCGATCCCGATCACATCTTCGCCATACCATCCGGCTTTCGGCTGGAATGCATCGGCGAATCCATAACGTCCGTAAAGCTTATCGCCGTATCGTTCCCTCATTGTTAATAACACGTGAGAACATTCCGCGGGCAGAAAGACCAGCGATCCTGCAGCGGCGCATGGGACCAGCGTTCCGTCGAGCGGCCCGATCGACGGCGGTCCACCCCAGACACGATAACCTTGCCGGGAATCGGACGCCGAAATACCCCACATATCCTGGTCGATCCAGGGAAATTTCTGTCCCTGCACCAGGCACCAGAGCTGATGCGCCCGAGTTGCGGCAATGGAGTTGGTGAAGTAGTTTGCGTGCCGGTCTCGCTGGTTGCGATAGTCGCACCAGGCCTGCGGGTACTGGTGAATGAAGAGCGGCGCGGCGCCGCTGATGTAGTCGATTCCACCGTAGGTTACGACCGGCCGCTGCACCGATTCCCACGCTTCGGCAGGAACGGGATGCGTGGGAGAGCCGATCGCCAGCAGATACATCGTGGTCAGCTCAGAGTAGATATCCCACCTGTTTTTGAGGAAGCCCTGGTCGGGTAGCCAGCCCATGGAAAGCGTTTTGCCCCCATTCATCATCCATTGCCAGTCGATACGGCGGTAAAAGGTGGTCGCCAGTGCCTCGATCCGGGTGTTGCCGGTAAAGAACTGACGGCAGTGCAGCACCCCACAAAGCAGGAGGGCTGTATCGATGGACGACAACTCACTGCCAAAGAGGCGCTGTCCGCTATCGATGTCAATAAAGTGGTAGAGGAAACCATGCTCGTGCGGACATTCTTCCAGCAAAAAAGCCAGTGTCTTCTCCACTCGCTGTTCGCAATCCAGGGGACGGAGGTAGTTATATTTGGCGGCGATGCACAATGCGCTCAAGCCAAAGCCGGTGGCGGCAATGCTCGACACCCTGCTCAGGGACCGGCCAACGACCGGTGCCCGGTCACGAATCAGGCCGCTCCTGGGACTTGCCTCATTAAAGAAGAAATCGCAGTTCCGTCCCTCCATGTCGTCCAGGAGGGCGTCCGCCATTCTGGAGACCTGAGTCAGCGGCCTGTTGATGAAGACGCCTGGCGGATGAGCGTACTTTTCCGCCGCCTGGCTTTCGGTCTTTGGGGCGGCAGTGGCAGCGGTAGACGCCGCAGCCGGCCGGTCCTGA